>JALUYN010000019.1 GCA_027012915.1 Cellvibrionaceae bacterium | reverse complement strand
GGTATGAGCGCCATTTAGTTGTTCTAAATAAGCGAATTCCAACGCAGCTGGGGGCGAAAATAGGCCCAGCCCTTCGGATTGCGTCTTCAAGTCAATCCCGATTCAAGATCTTCCTGTAGACTTGCATCTGCGATGGCTCAAACCCCAACTTGTGGTATAGATGACGGGCCTCGTTATTGTCGGCATCGGCCAGCAGTGTAACCCGCTTGCAACCGCGATCCTCGGCAAAGTGAACCGCGTAATCCAACAACAGCGATCCCACACCCTGGCCGCGATAATCGTCAGCCACTACCATGTCCTCCAACAGCACCACAGGTTCTCCAAGTGCGGTGGAATGGGTATAAAGGAGATTGATCATAGCCACCAGCTGCCCCTTGTGGCGCACCACCAAAATATCGCCCAAGTGCTCGGAGCGAATAATGGCTTTGAGCCCCTTTGCCTGTGCGCGCGCATCGGGCAGGAATTCTTCTTCCTGTGTGAACAGAGTTTCAAGTAACTGACACAGTTCTGGAATATCTACCTCGGTGGCGATTTGAATATCCATAGTAAGCGCGGTTCCCCACTTGATTTAATTGGCCCGGCAAATCTTCAAATACTCACCGGCAAACTCAATGACATCTCCGGCGACGATCTTTCGGCGCTTGCGCAACTCCACTTCGCCATTAACACTGACCATGCCGTTTTCGATGACCAGTTTGGCTTCCCCACCCGAGGGCACCAACCCTTCAAATTTGAGTATTTTGTAGAGCTCTACCGGCTCGCGGGTGATTTCAACATCAATCACGACTGACTCCTTTGTGAAGGCATGCCTGTAACATGTCCTTGAGCTTTTGCTCTCCCATGGATTCCACCAATTCGATATTGCGCTGGGGAATATTATCGGGGTCCGGGTAGTTGGCGATGGCCCGCTCCAGACTCTCCTCTCGGATCAGGTGCATCAGCGGATAGGGCGTGCGATTGGTGTAGTTTTCGACGTCGTCAGGTTCTGTGCCGGCAAACTGATAGTCGGGATGAAAACTGGCTATCTGATAGACACCTTCTAACCCCATCTGTATCAGCAGTCCTTCAGCCAGATTCAAAAAGTCGTTGTAGTCGGAAAAATCTTGCAATACCAACGGGTGAATCAACAGTGTGGTTTCCACTTCATCATCCTGTTCCAGCAATAGTAATTCCTGATGCAACTGCTCCAGCAAGGCTTCTTCACTACTCGCTTCACAGACGGCGAAACGAATACGATCACGCACCAATTCACGTTTGGCAAAAGGGCAGAGATTCAAATCCACGACCAGGGTTTCCACCCAGTGGCGAACCGATTGCCGATAGTATTCAGGGTTAAACGATGCGATGTGATTCAAGAGCTACTCCACTGATTGACCGGTGCCCTCCCGCCATCGTCAGACTGCAGGCACCTGCTGGGTTATGCAGTGAATATTACCACCCCCCAGGAGTATCTCTCGACTGCTCACCCCTACAACCTCATGATCCGGGAATACTCTCTGTAAGATTTCTCGGGCCTGCTGATCGTTTTCGGGATCCAGTTGCGGGCAAATAATACGGCCGTTGGTAATCAGGAAGTTAGCGTAGGAGCCACCCAGACGCTCGCCTGCCTCACGCACCATGCCATCGGCTGGATCTATGCCGTCAGCTTCGGCCTGGGTCATAAACAGTGGGCCGGGTATGGGCAATTTATGCACTTCAATGGCACGTCCCCGCGCATCGGTTTCCGCCTCAAGAATTGCCAACCCCTCGCGGCAGATCTCGTACATAGGATCAGACTCATCATCACACCAGCTCAGCAGCACCACCCCGGGTCGCGCCACATGCATAATATTGTCGACGTGGCCGTTGGTTTCATCGTTGTAGAGTCCACGCTTGAGCCAAACGACCTTTTCGATATTGAGATAATCCCGCAACAGCGATTCGATCGTGTTCTTGCTCAGATCGGGGTTACGGCCCGGGTGCAGTAGGCACTCTTCCGTGGTATACACCGTGCCGTCGCCATCGATGTGAATGGAACCACCTTCCAGAATCAGAGGCGCGCGATAGCGGTCTTCGCCGCGAATCTCCAGAATCTTTTGCGCCACTTGGTCGTCGAGATCCCAAGGGAAGTAGAGACCATCGTCCAGACCACCCCAGGCATTAAAATGCCAATCCACGCCGCGCAAACCGCCCTTGCCATCAATCACATAGCTGGGTCCAATATCGCGCATCCAGCTGTCGTTACTGCTTATCTCAACTACCTGAATATGCGCAGGCAACTTGTGCCGAGCCGTGGCGTATTGTCCAGCAGACACGCACATGGTCACCGGAGTTACTTCGGCGATGGCTGTTGCCACCGCTGTAAACTCCGCTTGCGCAGGTTTGCCGCCCAGACGCCAGTTATCGGAACGCTCGGGCCAGACCATTAGCACCGCTTGCTGGGGCGCATGCTCTCCCGGCATATGGAAACCGTCCTGCCGTGGGGTGCTGTCATAGGTGGTAGCCATATCTTCGCTCAATTACAGAGGTGAGGAATCAGTGCACGCCATGGTGCCAATAGGGCCATAGAGTTCGGGGCGGCGATCGCGGAACAGGCCCCAGGAACGGCGATACTTGGCGCAGGCCTCCAGATCAATTTCGGCGTAGAGAATGGTCTCATCGGTGCGATTGGCCTCAGCGATTTTTTCGCCGGTATGATCGGTAATAAACGAGGAACCATAGAAGGTGGTGGTAATACCGTCATCGGTCTCCACCCCGGTTCGATTGGAAGCGATAACCGGCAGTACATTTGCAGCCGAGTGCCCCTGCATAACTCTCTGCCAGTGGCCACTGGAGTCCAAACTGGGGTCCTGGGGCTCTGAGCCAATCGCCGTCGGATAGAACATGACCTCAGCACCCATTAACGCACAACTGCGCGCCGTTTCCGGAAACCACTGGTCCCAGCAGATACCCGCACCAAAGGTGCCGTAACGGGTTGGCCACACCATAAACCCCGTATCGCCCGGGGAAAAATAGAATTTTTCACAATAGCCGGGACCGTCTGGAATATGGGTTTTGCGGTAGTTGTCCAGCACAGTGCCGTCGGCGTCGATCATTACAAGAGAATTGAAAAAGCTGTTGTTGTCACGCTCGTAGTAACTGATAGGCAACACCACCTGCAGCTCTGCTGCCAGTTTACGGAAGCGCTCAATCAGAGGGTTGTCCAGCAGCGGCTTCGCCAAGTCCAGGTAGTCGTAATTTTGTACCTTGCAGAAATAGGGAGCCTCAAACAGCTCTTGCAACAGAATAACCTGTGCTCCGTTTTGCGCCGCCTCGCGAATGGTGGCCTCACATTTTTTCATATTGGCTTCGATATCCCAGCTAATCGCCAACTGGGTCGCGGCAAACTTCACAACGCGGCTCATGATTTCCTCACAATTTCTGTAGAACTTTTATTATTGCCCACTCCAGGCGGGATTGCGGACAGTCCTCCCGATGCTAATGGATAGAACACTCGGAAATCGGTATCCAATTATGAAAGTTTAGATTCAGAAAGCGGGAATGAAAAACCAAAAAGGGCCTCGAACTCTGAGCGAATAAAGAGCGTGAACAGAGCAGTCGAACATGAGATGGAAAGCGACTGCTCTCGAGGCCAAATCAGAAACAAGTCAGAAGGGCATCAGAATGTCATTTCAGGCACCACCTCGGGCACCACCAGTTCTCCGGCCGTTAGCCTGACAATCTCGTCGACACTGACACCTGGCGCGCGCTCTTTCAGCCAGAACTTACCCTCGGAAATCTCCAGATACGCCAAATCGGTCACTACTTTTTTGATGCATCCCGCTCCGGTCAGAGGCAGGGAACACTGCGGCAACAGCTTTGATTCGCCGTGCTTTGAGGCGTGCGTCATAGTCACAATAATATTGTCGGCGCCAGCCACCAGATCCATGGCGCCGCCCATACCCTTGACCATTTTTCCAGGAATCATATAGGAGGCTATATTGCCCTGAACATCGACCTCGAAAGCACCCAGCACCGTGAGATCGACATGGCCGCCGCGAATCATCGCAAAGGATTCCGCCGAGGAGAAAATTGACGCCCCTGTGACGGTAGTCACCGTTTGCTTGCCAGCGTTGATCATATCGGCGTCCACCTGGTCTTCAGGGGGAAACGGCCCCATACCCAACAAGCCATTTTCCGACTGCAGCATTACCTCCATACCATTTGGCACATAGTTGGCGACCAGTGTGGGAATGCCAATTCCCAAGTTCACGTAGTAACCGTCTTGCAGTTCCTGAGCCACGCGCATGGCCAGTTGTTCTCTCGTCAATTGCTTTCCAGACAATGCCATGTCGTTAACCTCTCACTGTGCGCTGTTCGATACGTTTTTCGAAACTGCCCTGAATCAGGCGGTCCACATAGATACCCGGGGTGTGGATTTGCGTCGGATCCAGCTCGCCCGGCTCCACGATTTCCTCGACCTCAACCACGGTAACCTTGCCCGCAGTAGCCGCCATAGGATTAAAATTCTGAGCCGTGTGGCGAAAAATAAGATTGCCGTAACGGTCGGCTTTCCAGGCTTTCACAATGGCAAAGTCACCAGTAATAGATTCTTCCAGAATGTACTTGCGGCCGTCGAATTCCCTTACATCTTTGCCCTCACCTACCAAAGTGCCGTAGCCCGTAGCGGTATAAAATGCGGGAATGCCTGCGCCACCGGCTCGCATCTTCTCCGCCAGGGTGCCCT
>JALUYN010000018.1 GCA_027012915.1 Cellvibrionaceae bacterium | reverse complement strand
CCGTCTGCCAGAACCGCAGCCATCAGCAGATTCTCAGTACCACCAACGGTCACTGTATCCATAAAAATATGGGCACCTTTTAGGCGACCATTACTGCGAGCGCGAATATAGCCCTCGTCAATTTGAATCTCGGCACCCATGGCCTCTAGGCCACGCAAATGTATGTCCACCGGGCGACTACCGATGGCACAACCACCCGGGAAGGATACATTGGCCTCACCAAAGCGCGACAACATGGGGCCCAGCACCAGAATCGATGCCCGCATGGTCTTCACTAAATCGTAGGGCGCGGTAAAGTCGTTAATACCCGCCGTATCGATTTCAGCCGACATTTTTTCATCAATGGTGATGCCCACCCCCATGCAGCGCAGCAAAGCCAACATAGTGGTGATATCGTTCAAATGCGGCAAATTACAGACACGCATGGGCGAATCTGCCAACAGGGTGGCGGCCAAAATCGGTAACCCGGAGTTTTTGGAACCGGAAATCCAGATTTCGCCGTCGATGGCGTTGCCGCCATTAATAATCAGTTTATCCATGGGAATAATCCTGGAGAGAGCTCACGCCCCGTTTTACAGTTTGGCTTTCTGTTCTGGGGTATAGGTTTTCATATTGACAGCGTGAATGCTGCCATCTGCAATCTGATCACTCAGGGCTCCGTAGACCATCTGTTGCTTCTTTACAGCATTCAGACCCTCAAACACCGGACTGACCACTTCCACATTGACATGACTTCCGTCCACCGCGACGGTAACTTCGGCGTTTTCGATATGGCTTTCCAGCAGGGCTTTGATTTGTTCGGCTTGCATGATTGCGTCTCGTCGTAAAAACAGGCGCGCAGTGTAATGAAAAAGCCTTTACAGCGCACCTGTTGCCAGATTGTTTTATGATCATTCAGGACTGTCTGATGGCCTTTCGCGACTGCGCTAAACCCCTTTTGACTCGCTTCGTGACCATCTATAACTTCAATGCCATCAGCTTTGCGCTGACCATTCCTTAATCACCACGTCCAAATCACCCGCTTTTTGCATAGCCTGGGCAAACTGTGAGCGGAATGTTGCTCCAAGATTTACACCATTAATAACAACATTAAGCAGCTTCCACTCAGAGGTCTTTTTGCTGAAGCCCATAGTGTAAGACACGGTGTTTTCGCCATTTTCGGTATAGACCTTTTGAATCACGTTCACGCGCTTCTGCCCTTCAATATCCTGAGTCGGCGGCAACACCTCAATACGTTCATCGCCGAATGCAGCCATGCCCTTAGCGTAGGTGCTAATCAAGTCTGACTGGAACACCTGACTGAAACGCTGACGCTGATCGGCGGTAGCCTGCTTTGCATAGCGCCCCATCACGCTGCGGGCGATATAGTCAAAAGCAATCACTGGAGACAGCACGTCGTTAACCGCGGCGTAGAACTCCTTGGGGCTTTGATCCAAAACCTCTTGATTGTCTCTAACCACTTGCAACACGTCGGCGGTCACAGACTCCACCAATTCGTGAGGGGTTTGTTCAGCCTGAGCCCATGAGGACATCCAAGCGAACAGCATCGTCACGCACGTTGTTAACAAAAACCGAGACTTCATAGCCAACTTCCTTCCAAAGTAATTTGTTTATCTATTTGTTGTTTTAGCAATTGCAGCAATTTACTGACATTCCAAGCTTTACAATATACCATTTGCCGCCTTCATTGAGCAGCCACCTGCCTCAGATATTCTTATTCAACAGTTTTCTACCGAGGACATCTCATGCCCGAATTCTGGCTAGCCTGGATCGCCATTCTTGGCGGATTTGTCGGTTTGATATGGAGCGCCGACCGCTTTGTAGGCGGCTCTGCCGCCATAGCCAACAATCTCGGCGTCAGTCGCCTGGTGATTGGACTGACCATTGTCTCACTGGGCACCTCGGCACCGGAAATTGTCGTCTCCATCAGCTCATCACTGAAGCAGGCCGGCGAACTGGCAATTGGCAACGCACTGGGGTCGAACCTCGCCAATATCGGCTTGGTACTGGCGATAACGGCACTAATTGCCCCCATGCCTATTCAAAGACACCTGCTGCGCCAGGAAATTCCAATACTGCTGCTGGTAACAGCCGCCGCTGGTTTTACCCTTTACGATGGTCATCTGACTTTTGTCGAGGGCCTGTTACTGACAGGCAGCTTGATTCCACTGCTGTACTTCATGATTCGCACCAAGAAAGCCCACCCCTCACCAGAGGAAGAGGACACCGAGATTCCCGACAACTCCATGACTACCGCGAGCCTCTGGTTTGCCGTTGGGCTTGGCGCACTGATTGCCAGCTCTGAGTTGTTAGTCTGGGGGGCGACCACTGTAGCGGAAGCCTTTGAAGTCAGCCCACTCATCATTGGCCTGACGGTAATCGCCATTGGCACCAGTCTGCCAGAACTGGCGGCGTCAGTAATGAGCGCCCTCAAAGGCCATCACGATATGGCACTGGGCAACATCATTGGCTCGAACATCTTTAATATCTTGGCGGTAATGGCCGTTCCCGGCCTGCTTGGCCCTCTTGCGCTGGACAGCAGCGTCTTTACCAGGGATTTTATGGCAATGGCCGCTGTCACACTGCTACTGTCGATTGCCATTATCGTTGACTATCGACTGCGCAACAGTGATCCCAGTCAGCATGGCGAGGCTCACCTGGGGCGCATTATCGGCTGCCTGTTACTGGCCAGCTATATTGCTTACTATTACCTGCTATTCCAATAAGCACGACACGGATACCACATGAGCACCAGCGACCAACACAGCCCGAGCAAGGAGAACAGCTCCAGCAATCAAACAAACCTGATGCTGGCAGCCGGACAACGCACCATTGATATCGAAACCGACGCAGTCGCGGCACTAAAGGCTCGAATCAACGACGATTTTATTCACGCCTGCGAACTGGCCCTAGCCTGCAAGGGCCGCGTTATTGTCACCGGCATGGGTAAATCCGGGCACATTGGCAATAAGATTGCCGCCACCTTGGCCAGCACCGGCACGCCTTCGTTCTTCGTCCATCCCGGCGAGGCCAGCCACGGCGACCTGGGCATGATTACTCGCGAAGACGTCGTCATTGCTATTTCTAACTCCGGCTCATCCGCCGAAGTGGTCACACTGCTACCACTGCTGAAGCGCATGGGCATTCCACTGATCAGCATGACCGGCAAGGCCAACTCTCCCCTGGCAGAAGCGGCCGACGTCAATCTCGACATCAGCATTGCCAGTGAGGCCTGTCCGCTCAACCTGGCCCCTACTTCGAGCACCACCGTCACCCTGGTAATGGGCGATGCCTTAGCGGTAGCACTGCTGGAAGCTCGCGGTTTTACTGCCGAAGATTTTGCCTTCTCCCATCCGGGCGGAGCACTGGGACGCCGACTGCTGCTAAAAGTGGAAGACATTATGCACGGTGACACCGAGGTGCCTCGGGTTACCCAGGATACCCCGATCAGCTCCGCGCTACTGGAAATGACGGCCAAGGGTTTTGGCATGACCACTATCGTAGATGCGGAAGATCAACTGATCGGCGTTTTTACCGACGGTGATTTGCGACGCTGTGTTGATCAAGGCAAGGATCTTGGCAAAGCCACCATCGGCGAAGTCATGTCCACCAACCCCAAGACCGCCCATAAGGATTTGCTTGCCGCCGAAGCCTTAGGCCACATGGAAAACGGTAAAATTACGGCATTGATCGTTGAAGACGATCAACACCACCCCATCGGCGTACTGCATATGCACGACATTCTGCGCGCCGGCGTTATCTAGATAAGACTCCAGCCACCATGAACAAGAACTGGATTTCGCTGCTGATCATTGCCTGCTTGACGCTGGCACTGGTGTTTTTCTGGGATACGTCGCCACAAGCGCTACTGGGAGAAAAAGGCGAAGAAAAGGAAACTCTCCCGTCGATTTACCCCAACAATATCGTAACAGATCACACCAGTCGCCACTTTAACGAGAGCGGCAAGCTAAACCATTTATTTGTGGCCAATGAAGTCCGGCACTTCCAGGTTCACCCCAAACGCCAGTCAAAAAAGGACTACACGGAAATCAGCCGACCGCGACTCACCCTGTTTCGCGAGGACGCTCCTCCGTGGAAAATCATCTCGGATACCGGGCACGCAACAGCCAACAGTAGCGTCATTACATTTGAAGGCAATGTTATGGTCTGGCAAATTGATCCGGCAACCGGACGTCGCTCGGAACTGACCACCTCAAAACTGGTCGTAAAACCGGATCAGCATTACGCCGAAACCGACAAACCTGTTATGATTCTCGCGCCGGATTCCACCACCTCAGCCGTCGGTATGAAGGCCTTGTTGAACCAGGACAAAATTCAACTCCTGTCACGCGTCAGAGGAACCTATGAAGCCCCTTAAGCCCGCCTGCCTACTTGCGTTTGCGCTCGTCCTATTGCCTCTCGCACCCGTTTCAGTGCAGGCGCTGCCCAGCGATCGTGAACAACCTATTCACATTCAATCAGACACCGCCGAGCGAGATGAAAAGCAGGGCATCACCACTTATCGTGGCGACGTACAGATGGATCAGGGGACACTGCGCATCAAGGCCGACAAAGTCGTCATACACAGCGTCGACAACCAGGTCAGCATCATTGTCGCTACCGGAAAGCCAGCCAGGTACAAGCAGATTCCCGAGCCGAATAAACCCGAAGTCAAAGCTTCCGGCAACACCATTGAATACCTGGTTTCCGAAGAAAAACTGCACCTGATCAAGAATGCCTCACTGGTTCAAAATGACGGTACCACCATGACCGGCGAGCGCATCAACTACGACATGAAAGATGCTGTGGTCAAAGCCGCCGGGCAAACCAGCAGCACTCGCCCCAAGCGTATTCACATGGTCATCCCCCCAAAATCTGAACGCCAGAAGGCCAACGGAGAATAATCTGAAATGCCGACTCTGCGCGCTCTAAATCTGGCCAAGAGCTACAAAGGCCGAAAGGTCGTTATCGATGTATCACTGCAAGTCAGCAGCGGTCAGGTCGTGGGACTGCTGGGCCCCAACGGTGCCGGCAAAACCACCTGCTTTTATATGATTGCCGGTCTGGTGGCAGCGGACAATGGCCAGGTGCAGATAGACGATCAGGACATAACCCGACTGCCCATGCACGGCCGCGCTCGCGCTGGTATCGGCTACCTGCCTCAAGAGGCATCGGTGTTTCGCAAGCTTAGTGTCTCGGAGAATCTATTGGGGATTCTCGAGACCCGCAAAGACCTTAACCGCAAGCAGCGCATGGAAAAACTGGATAGCCTGCTGCGGGAATTCCACATCACCCACATTCACAATAGCCTGGGCATGGCACTTTCCGGTGGCGAACGCCGCCGGGTTGAAATTGCCCGGGCCCTGGCTACCGACCCGGATTTCATATTACTCGACGAGCCCTTTGCCGGCGTTGACCCCATATCAGTGAGCGATATCAAACAGATTATCCAACATCTCAAGGATCGCGGCATCGGTGTTCTGATCACCGACCACAACGTTCGCGAAACTCTCGATATCTGTGAAAATGCCTACATTGTCAGCGAAGGCCACATCATCGCCGAGGGCGATGCTGAACTGATCATGAACCACAGCAAGGTCAAAGAAGTTTACCTGGGCGAACAGTTCCGCCTCTGAGCGACCAACTTTTAAGCAGAAGCCGCAATTTTCAAGCCTGTCAAGAGGACTGCGGCATATATATTGCTTATTTTCCCATTGCTCTTGCCTTAGCCTCTGACTACACTCTGGGTATTGAAGTAAAGAAATTGCCCCGTTCGGGCCGCCCAGAAAATCTGCTGTATCGGTATACATGAAACAATCGCTACAACTCAAAATTGGCCAGCAGCTCACCATGACACCGCAGCTGCAACAGGCCATCCGCCTACTGCAGCTGTCGACGCTCGATCTGCAGCAAGAAATCCAGGAAGCCCTGGATTCCAATCCAATGCTTGAAGTCAATGAAGAAGAGTCCACAGCAGCGGACAGCGGCAATAAAAACAGCGATTCAAGCGACACGCACCTCAAGGAAGCCTCTCAGACCGGCGATAGCGCCCACGAAATAGAGGAAACACCTGCTATCCCCGATAGCGATGCACCGGAGTGGCAAGAGAACATACCCGAAGATCTCCCAGTGGATACCCAGTGGGACGATATCTATCAGAGCGCCCCAACTGGCACAGGACTGGCTGCCCCCGATGAAAACGACAGCCAGTTTGAAAACCGTCACCAGACCGATGAATCGCTGCAGTCACACCTCATGTGGCAACTCAATCTGACACCTATGTCAGATCGCGACAAAGCCATCGCCATGACCATCATCGACGCAGTGGAACCCTCTGGCCTGCTGGGCAGCACCATTGAGGAGCTGCAAACGGGCCTGCACGAAGACTTGGAAGACTTTGAAGAAGACGAGCTGATGGCAGTACTGCATCGCATCCAGCAATTCGATCCCATCGGCGTCGCGGCTCAGGATCTAAGCGACTGCCTCACCATCCAGCTGAACCAGCTCGCCAATGACACTCCGTTTTTGGAGCAGGCCAAACTGATTGTCGCCAAGCATTTGGACCTGCTGGGCAGCCGTGACTACAAGACCCTGATGCGCAGAACCCGTCTTAAAGAAGCCGGTCTGGCGCAAGCAGTACAATTAATTCAAGGGCTCACACCTCATCCAGGCGAGCAAATTTACAGCGGTGAAACCGAGTATGTGGTGCCCGATGTCTTTGTCAGCAAACAAGACGATCGCTGGGTGGTAAACCTCAACCCGGATATCGCGCCCAAGATTCGCATAAACAACGACTACGCCGCGCTGGTTAAGCGCGCGGACAGCAGCAGCGACAACACCTTTTTGCGCGATAATCTGCAAGAAGCTCGCTGGTTCCTCAAGAGCCTGCAGAGCCGCAACGAAACCCTGCTGAAAGTGGCCTCTTGTATCGTTGAAAAACAACAGGGATTTCTGGATCACGGAGCAGAAGCCATGAAGCCTCTGGTGCTGCACGATATCGCTGATGCTGTGGGTATGCACGAATCCACCATCTCACGGGTCACAACCCAGAAATACATGCACACCCCCCAGGGCATTTTGGAACTGAAGTACTTTTTCTCCAGCCATGTCAGCACCGACTCTGGCGGCGAGTGCTCATCCACCGCCATTCGCGCCATCATTAAAAAGCTGGTTGCAGCGGAGAACCCCAAGAAGCCCTTGAGCGACAGTAAGATTACCGCGCTGCTGGAAGAGCAGGGCATCAAAGTCGCACGGCGCACCATTGCCAAGTACCGTGAGTCTTTAAATATTCCGGCCTCCAACGAACGCAAGCGACTGGTATAACAACCTCTCGCCGGACGTCGCTGGCCGAAAGCGCTGCGGCAGCAGCAATCCCCACCGTCTGAGCGGTCTGCCCGCAAGACAGTGGTTTCCTAAAAGCAGAAGGAGTAACACATGCAAATCAATATCAGTGGCCACCATGTAGAACTCACCGATCCGATCAAGGACTATGTGAACACTAAGTTCCAGAAGCTCGAAAGGCACCACGATCGAATAACCAGCACCAACGTCATTCTCTCGGTAGACAAGCTGGTCCAGAAAGCCGAAGCCACGGTGCACGTTACCGGCAAGGATTTCTTTGCAAATTCAGAGTCAGAAGATCTCTACACGGCCATTGACCAACTTTCGGACAAACTGGATCGCCAGTTGATTAAACACAAAGAGAAGATTCGTCACAATCATCGTTAATCATGGACATCCAATCCTTTCTAAACCCTCGCCGCACACAGTGCGGCGTTGAGGGTGTCAGTAAAAAGCGCACCATCGAAATCATTGCCAAGCTGATTGCGGACGACATCCCTACGCTCGACGCTGATGATATTTTTCTCAGTTTTATCGGTAGAGAGAAACTGGGGTCAACTGGACTCGGGCAAGGCATAGCCATCCCGCACTGCCGAATTCGCAACTGTATCACCCCGACCGGCGCGTTACTAAAGCTCAACAAGCCTATCGACTTTGAATCCATCGACGGCAAACCAGTGGATATCGTATTCGCTTTGATCGCCCCCGAAGAAGCCAACGATTCACACCTGCAGACACTCTCTGCATTGGCAGAAAAGCTGATATCAACGGAGTATCTGGAAACACTTCGTCAATCTGAAACAAACGAGCAGCTATACTTGGCAGCAACTTGCCAACAACATACAGCAGCATCACCGTAGCTATAAATCTGGCCATTACCAAAACCATACAAGGAAGCGAGCATGCGTTTGATTGTGATTAGCGGAAGATCCGGCGCAGGAAAAAGTACCGCACTGCACGTTCTCGAAGATGCCGGTTACAACTGTATCGACAACCTGCCCGCCTCCCTACTGCCCGATCTGGTAAAAACCCTTACTACTCAGGGCAGCGACCAGAATTCCGCTGTCAGCATCGACGCACGCAACACTTGGGACCAACTGCAACGCTTTCCTGAGTTTTTGTCCCAGGCTCAACACCCGGATCTCGACTGCGAAATTCTTTACCTCGACGCCCGTTCCCCCACCCTGATCAAACGCTTCAGTGAAACCCGGCGCAAACATCCTCTGAGCGATGAACACACAGACCTGAAGCAGGCCATCAAGCGCGAGAGCGATTTACTGGATCCTATTTCCCGGGTCGCCGATCTGACCATCGACACCAGCGACCTGACGTTGCACGACCTGCGCGATTTGATTAAACAACGGATCACCGAAAAAACCGCACCCGGTATGGCGCTGCAGTTCCAATCGTTCGGTTTCAAGAGCGGCATCCCGGTGGACGTCGACTTTGTATTTGACGCACGCTGCCTGCCCAACCCATATTGGAAACCGGCGCTGAGGCAGTACACAGGAAAAGAGCAACCCGTTATCGACTTTCTATCGGCACAAGACGACGTATTGCAGATGCAGCAAGACATCGCCTACTATCTCGAGCGCTGGCTGCCACGTTTTATCGCCAACAATCGCAGCTACCTGACTGTAGCCATCGGCTGCACCGGTGGCTGTCATCGCTCGGTATTTCTCTGCGAACAGCTGTACAAAAAGTTCAGCGCCACCTATCCCAACACCCAGCTGCGCCATCGGGAGTTGGACAAGAACCAATAGCTGGATCAACTCAGAATAAGAGGGGCCGATGATGCTCAGCCAAACCGTCACCATCGTCAACAAATTGGGCCTGCACGCTCGAGCTGCCGCCCTTTTGGCCAGCACCGCCGCTCGCTACGGCAGCAGCATCAAAGCCGGCGTCAAAGACAAAATGGTGGACGCCAAGAGCGTCATGTCACTAATGCTACTGGCGGCCAACCAGGGCAGCCAGCTGTACCTTGAAGTGGAAGGCGAAGACCAGGACGAAGCAATGCTCGCTATTACGACCCTGATTGCAGATCGGTTTGGCGAAGAGGAGTAAAGCGAGCCTGTCAATTTGAGACGCCGACGACTAAAATAACGGGGTCAGCAAAGGCCACCACCCACTTACCGGAATTCCGTTCAGCGATCCTTCATGCAGTCTACCCACGAAGAATTAATGCGCCAGACTCAGTCCCAGCTCGGAGAAATCCAGAGCGCTCTGGACAGCGGTACATTCAAACCCATTCGCCGCATGCTCAACGGCCTGCAACCGGCAGAAATTGCCCACCTACTGGAATCCTCGCCATCGCCATCACGCTGGCTGATCTGGAAACTGATCGACAAAGAAGCCGAAGGCGAGGTACTGCAAGAACTGGCCTACGACATCCAGACCCAAATTCTGCAGCGCATGAATGCCGAAGAAGTGGTGGACATCACCGAGGGCCTGGATACCGACGACGCTGCTGACATCCTTCAACAGCTACCCAACCAGGTAATCAAGCAGGTTCTGGCGGCCATGACCGAACAGGACCGCATGCGGGTCGAACACGTACTGTCGTACGACGAGGACACCGCTGGTGGTCTGATGAACACAGACACCATTACCGTGCGTCCTCGACTGACTTTGGATGTTGTACTGCGCTATCTGCGACGCCACGATGAACTGCCAGACTCCACCGACAACCTGATTGTCGTCAACCGCACAGGGCAATTTGTGGGGCTGCTGCCCATTGCCAAGCTGCTGACATCGTCTCCCACCAGCACCGTTCGCGAAGTCATGCAGACGGACGTGGAGGCCATTCCCGTCAAAATGAGCGACAGCGAAGTGGCCAACCTGTTTGAGCTGCACGACTGGATCTCGGCCCCGGTGGTGGACGAAGAGCAGCGAGTGGTGGGGCGAATTACCATTGACGATGTCGTAGACGTAATTCGCGAAGATGCCGATCACTCTCTGATGAGCATGGCAGGCCTGGACGAAGACGAGGATACCTTTGCCTCCGTTCGCCGCGCCATCCCCCGCCGCGCCATTTGGCTTGGCGTCAATCTGCTCACAGCAATCACTGCGTCAGCCGTCATCAACATCTTTGAAGATACCATTGAAAAAGTAGTCGCCCTGGCCGTATTGATGCCCATTGTGGCGAGCATGGGCGGCGTTGCAGGCAGTCAAACACTGACAGTAGTGATTCGCGGTATGGCGCTGGGCCAGATCGGTCGCAACAACATCAGTTGGCTAATGTCGCGAGAGCTAAGAGTGGGCCTGCTCAATGGTTTGCTCTGGGCGCTGGTGATGGCGGGAATTACCAGTCTCTGGTTTGGCGACCCCAAGATCGCGGTTATTATCGCCGCCGCCATGATCATCAATCTGATCACAGCAGCCGGCGCCGGAGCTTTGTTGCCGATTCTGCTCAAGCGCATGAACATAGACCCAGCGTTAGCGGGCAGTGTCGCTCTAACCACGGTTACCGACGTGGTGGGCTTCTTTGCCTTCCTGGGTCTTGCCACCTATTTTTACGGCTAAGCTGTTACCCCAGAATACAGCCGCCTACACAACTCAGCACTTATTCGAAACAAATTGATTATGTCCGATTTTGACGATTTCCCAAGCCACGACGATGAAGAGCCCGTCGTTAAATCCAGAACCCAAATTAAACGCGAAATGGAGGAACTGCAAAAGTTTGGCGAGAAGCTGGTAGAACTCACCGACAAACAGTTTCAAAAAATCCCGTTGCAGGGCCAACTCTTCGACGCCATCAATGAAGCCCGTGGCATGAAACATCGAGAGGGCCGCCGCCGTCAGCTGCAATACATCGGCAAACTGATGCGAACCGCAGAGCTGGACGATATTCGCGCAGCCCACGACAAGATTCTCAACGCCGGCCAGCACAGCGTGCGCTTGAATCACCTTGCGGAAAACTGGCGCGATCGATTACTCAGTGGTAACAAGGAAGACCTTCAGGCCTTTGTCAACGAGTTTCCTGAAGTGGAAATTCAGTACTTGCGACAGTTGATTCGCAACGCCCAGAAAGAAGCCAGCCAGCAAAAGCCACCGGCCAGCGCACGCAAATTGTTCAAATTGATTCGTGAGTTTGTGGAAGATCTTTAAGATCGATCCTCCCCTGCACTTTCAACAAAAAAGGGCTCCTTGTGGAGCCCTTTTTTGTTGATGCAAGTGTCCCGAAGTTACGCTTTAAACTTCTTCTTCAGCTTCTTCTCAACCATCACTTTTTTCAACTGCGCGTACTGAGGCACACCGTTTTTGTTGTATGGAGGGTAATCTTCCCCCTGAATCAGCGGTGCCAGGTAGGCGCGGCCTTCATCAGTGATACCGAAGCCATCGCGAGTAATGTATTTGCGCGGCATCATCTTTTCCACATTGGCGATCTTGGCCAGCGGAGCTTCTTCGATGGTCCAGCTATAGCGCTTGCCTTTGCCGCGAACAATTGCAGGCATTACAGCATTCTTGCCTTCCAGCGCCATTTCCACAGCGGCCTTACCCACTGCATAGGCTTGCTCCACATCCGTGGCCGAAGCGATATGACGCGCCGCGCGCTGCAGATAATCGGCAACCGCCCAGTGGTACTTGTAACCCAACTCGTCCTTCACCATATTGGCCAGAGTTGGAGCCACGCCACCCAACTGAGTGTGCCCAAAGGCATCCACACTGCCAGCGTCGGCCAGGAACTTTCCATCTTTGTACTGCGCACCTTCTGAAGCAACAATGACGCAGTAGCCATGCTTCTTAACCGTAGCTTTCACTTTGCGCAGGAACTTCTCTTTGTTAAAGGCAATTTCCGGGAACAAAATAATATGCGGGGCGTCACCCTCTTTCTCGGCAGCAAGACCACCAGCACCGGCAATCCAACCAGCGTGACGACCCATGACTTCCATGATAAAGACCTTGGTAGAGGTCTCACACATTGATGCCACATCCAGTGCCGCTTCTTTGATAGAAACCGCCACGTACTTGGCCACTGAACCAAAACCGGGACAGTTATCGGTAAATGGCAGATCATTATCTACAGTTTTGGGAACATGAATGGCCTGAATCGGATAGCCCATTTTCTCGGACAGCTGGGAAATTTTGAGACAGGTATCAGCGGAATCACCACCGCCGTTGTAGAAGAAGTAACCAATGTTGTGCGCTTTAAACACCTCAATCAGTCGCTCATACTCCGCGCGATTTTCTTCGAGGCTCTTGAGCTTGTAGCGGCAGGAACCAAAAGCGCCAGAAGGAGTATGCTTCAGTGCAGCAATGGTCTTGGCTGACTCCTTGCTAGTGTCAATCAACTCTTCGCGCAGAGCACCAATAATACCGTTGGCACCGGCGTATACCTTGCCGATGTCCTTTTTGTGTTGGCGCGCTGTCTCGATAACGCCACAGGCTGACGCATTGATAACCGCAGTTACCCCGCCCGACTGAGCGTAAAAGGCATTCTTCTTGGCCATGGTAAAGAACCTTGTGTAAAAAATGATCGGTGAATTTGCGCGAATGATACTTGAAATCCAGCCATTATTCACCCGAGCGTGATAAGCTGCATGCCCTTAGTTTTTGAGACTCTCACAGGCACATCATGCACATTCATATTCTGGGGATCTGCGGCACCTTTATGGGCAGTCTGGCACAACTGGCCAAGGCCCTGGGTCATCGCGTCACAGGCTGTGATGCCAACGTCTATCCGCCTATGAGCACGCAGCTGGAGCAGGCGGGCATTGAATTAACCCAGGGCTTTGATCCTGCACAGTTGTCCCCGGAGCCTGACCTGGTGGTAATTGGCAACGCTATGAGTCGGGGCAACCCCATCGTTGAAGCCGTCCTCAACTCCACCATCCCCTATACCTCTGGTCCACAATGGCTGTGTGAGCACCTGCTGCAGGACAAATGGGTCCTAGCGGCCTCCGGCACCCACGGGAAGACCAGCACGGCGAGTATGCTGACCTGGATTCTGGAATACGCAGGAATGAAACCCGGCTACCTGATCGGTGGCGTGCCAAAGAACTTTGATACCTCAGCCCGACTCGGCGACAGCCCTTTCTTTGTCGTTGAAGCTGATGAGTACGACAGTGCCTTTTTTGATAAGCGTTCCAAATTTGTACATTACCGCCCGCGCACGCTGATCATGAACAATCTGGAATTTGATCACGCGGATATTTTTGCCGATCTCGCGGCTATTCAAACCCAGTTCCACCACCTTGTTCGCACCGTGCCGGGTAACGGCTTGATCATCTACCCCGAGAGCGAGACGTCCTTGCAGAGCGTGATTGATCGCGGTTGCTGGACCAACATAGAAACCACAAATACAGATTCCACAACAGAATCGAACGCCGTGTGGCGCGCGCAACTGCAGAAGCCTGATGGCAGCCAGTTTGAAATCAGCTACCAGGGCGAGGTTCAGGCCAGCGTGTCGTGGACTATGACCGGCAACCACAATGTCAGCAACGCCGTCGCGGCTATTGCCGCCGCGCGCAATGTTGGAGTCGCACCGGCAACAGCCTGTGAAGCCCTGAGCCGCTTCGAAGGTGTTAAACGTCGCATGGAACGACTCGGCGAAGTGGACCAGGTGAGCGTTTATGACGATTTTGCGCACCACCCCACAGCCATTGCTACCACGCTGGAAGGGCTCCGCGCCCAAGTGGGCAGCGACAAGATCATTGCCCTGATTGAACCCCGCTCCAACACCATGCGTATGGGCATTCACAAGCAGAATCTTGGTAAATCCTGCATGGCCGCAGATGGCGTACTCTGGTACCAGCCTGACGATGTTAACTGGGATCTGGCGGACGTGGTCAATCACAGCCCTGTCGCGGCCAAATTGTGCCGCGATATCGACAGCCTGATTGATGACGCAATGCATCTGACTCAGGGAACAACACCCTGCCATATTGTCATCATGTCCAATGGCGGATTCGGTGGCATTCATCAAAAACTGATACAGCGACTGCAGCAAGCACGCCGATAGCGGATTGCTGAGATTACTTTAGCGAGATAACCATGAACGTATTAAAACACCCCAATCGGGTTGTCGACCTGGAAGGCGGAGTCAACTTTCGCGATCTGGGCGGCTACCAGAGCCGCAATGGCAAGACCGTCCGCTGGAACAAAATCTTCCGCTCCGGCCATCTCGCCGACCTTAGCCAGGCCGACATCGACAAGCTTGAAGCCCTGTCTTTGACGCAAGTTCACGATTTTCGGCGCAAGGACGAACAAGAGCGCACTCCGAGCCAGCCCGTGCGCGCCGAGGTTACTAACGACTACGAAATGTTTGTCGGCAGCATGTCGAAGTTCTGGGAGTTCTTGAGTAACGGAGGCCTAAACGCCGAATCGGCGCATCAACTGGTGACGGGTTCCTATCGGGGCTGTATCGACGATGTCGCGCCAGCCTACCGCCGCCTGTTTCTAAGCCTTCTGGACAATGCTGACAACGCCAGTCTGTTTCACTGTGCTGCAGGCAAGGATCGCACCGGTATTGCCGCAGCACTGATTCTTTCAGCACTGGATGTGGATCGCGACACCATCGTGCAGGACTACCTGTTGACGCTGGAGCACTTCGATAACGAACACCTACTGAACATTGTGGAACAGCACTTGCGCGACGCGGAAGTCGCCCACTGGGAGCGCAGCTGGCTAATCCCCTACATCAGCGTCCATCAGGACAATATCACCCAACTGTTCGAAGGTATTGAAGAGCGCTATGGCGACGTCAATGATTACCTGACAGATGCGCTGGGACTGGATCAATTCCAGCTGGCCGATTTCAAGGCCAGCTACCTCGAATAGTCAGGATTGACTATTCTTCAGGCACAAACTCCAGAGCCGCTGAATTGATACAGTAGCGTTTTCCTGTAGGCCGGGGGCCGTCTTCAAAAACGTGCCCCAGATGCTCACCGCACTTGGACAGCACCTCAATGCGCTTCACTCCCAACCAGCTGTAGTCTTCTTTCAGTACGATATTATCCTTATCCAGAGCCTCCCAAAAACTGGGCCAGCCAGTACCTGACTTGTACTTGTGCTTGGAACTAAAGACTGGGATCCGGCACCCGGCGGTGACATAGACGCCATCGCGCTTCTCTTTCAACAATTCGCCTGTAAAAGGGCGCTCAGTACCAGCGCGCCACAGGATTTTGAACTGCTCCGGCGTCAGCAGTTGTTTCCAGACAGATTTAGGAATCTGTTCCAGATTCTTGCCTTGCTTAATCATGGCTTCAGCCTGTGCCACTGTTACGTCTTGAGCAGCAACGGGAAGCGACAGCAAACTAATAACAACGAATAACAATCTCATAGCGGGTCCAACATCACAGATAAATAGTCACTGCGTTATAGACCTCGCCAGCGGAGATTGGTTCGACGCAACGGCTTTAACTACTGTTGCAGTAAATACTCGATCAACTGATTCAGTTCTTTAGGTTCGTTGACTTTTCTCATCTTAATACGGAATTTGCCATTGACGACTAGAGCAGGCACACCTCGCAGCTGAGCGCGGCGCTGCAGATCTTTTGCCAGGCGCTCTGCGACGTTTATGGGAAAGCTGTCTAGCGCAGCCAAAAATTCCTGGCGATCTCCCCCAGCCTTTGCCACCACATCCGCGACGTCTTCGAGACTCTCCAACTTCTGCCCGTGCTTGTGAAGATGCTCAAACAACTTTTGCCCTATCGAGGCTTCTTGCCCCATCATTTCCAAAGCCAGAAACGACCTCACAATACCACTGCGCATTTCCTCGTTGCTGTAGGGCATAAAATCAACATGAGTTTTGGCAAAAGCCACACCTGCGGGCAGCCCTGCTTTAATCTGTTCCACTTTGGATTCGAAGCGATAGCAGTGAATACAGTAATAGGAGAAAAATTCACGAACTTCTGGTGCGCGCGCTTTCTTACCATGAAGCAGCGTCTCATAGTGGATACCTTCCTCAAAGTTTTCCGCAAACACCGAAAACGACATCAATGCCGATAGCACCACCGACAACCACACAAGTACAACTCTTCCCATGACTTATTCCTACGCAAGTGTTAAAACGTGCACAACACTAGCGTAAGAATTGCTAAAGGTACAGAAAGGTACAGCTAGACACATGCCAGCCGCGACTCCAAAACATTCGGTCCAGATACTCACAACCTCACTTCTACTTTTGCTCTTCTTTTCAGCATCAACCAACGCGGGTTTACTTTCGTTTTTGGGTAAAGCCGCAAAGAAGGCTGACACTCCAGACAACCCAACACTGATTGACGATCTATCGGTGGGAAAACTCAAACTGGAAGGTCTTAACAGTGGCGACGCGAATCCGGTATTTCTCAACATCGGTATTAACGGTGAATGGGCTTTTACCCTACAAACCGGCGAGCGCATTACCGACCTGTCGCAACTGGAACATCCGCTTCTGGTCATCGACAAGGCCCACCTGCCCTACGACCTTCGAAAATTGTCCGTGCTTCCGCCAGACATTCCCCTGCTGCTGCGCCACAACCAACGCTTATTCAGAATGCAGCGGTCTCCAGAGCTGGCTATTATAAGCGGCAACGGCATCGTGCCCACGCCAACCAGGGAATCCCTGCAGGGAGCACTGTATCATCTGGCCTCGCCGTGGTATCGCAATAGGGTTTACGTCGCAGGCGCCGATCTGGGGTCTTCTGCCACATCGCGGATTCAAGGAATAGATTATGGCCAGCTGCAAGAAACGCTGTCGCAGCTTCGCGGCGAGACACTTGTAGTCAACGCCGGCAAAGTCAATCTGCAACACCTCACAGATCAAGCCCGGCGCTACGATATGCAGTTAATCGTGATTGACGGTTCCCGACCGGTAACTGCAGGACAATTAGAAAAACTCATGGCTTCCGGCCTGAGGGACAATACAGTCGACGGCTTGCTCAAACTATTCCACAAAACATTTCCTGAAATGACTCCACAACCGCCGCACTATAGCTGGCAAACCAAGGCCAGACATCAAATCGTTATACGCAGTAACACCGCGGCAGAGCCATTGGATAGTGCCGGTGCTGCAATGATGGAAGCAGCACTGCACGGCACACTGCTCGGCGTTCGAATTTATCGCCCGGACGAAGCCCGTCAGCTAGAACTGGATCAAAGATTGGTATGGTGGCTGCACAGCGATGTGCTTTTGTATCTGGTGGTTTCATTTCTCGCGGGGACTGTCTGCTTTGGCACTTGCCGCGAGTTTCTAAATTGGCTGTGGCCGCGGCGACAACGGTCGCAATTTCGCTGGTTGGCCGGCTATTTACTGGTGAGGGTAATCCGCCTGTTGGTTCTGGGAATTTTCGTCCTGCCGCTGTTTGGTTTGGCCTGCCTGATATATCGCATCGTCTATAGCCTCTATCAGGTGGCGCACTGGTTAGTGAACAGGGTACTACGGATATTCCGTTTTATACTGAGACTAGGAGCTCGCTGATGCCAAACTGCGAACCAACACCTGCCTCAACGATTGCAGCGTAACCGGCTTGGCCAGATGATCATCCATACCAGCGACCAGACACTGATCGCGGTGTTCGGCCATGGCGTGAGATGTTAACGCACAAATCCTAACGCCAGGACGCTGTTGATCCTGCTCCCACTGCCTAATTCTGCGAGTAGATTCGTAGCCATCCATTTTTGGCATTTCGCAGTCCATGAAAATTATATCGTAATGCCTACCATCACAGACCAATGCCAACGCTTCTTCACCATTGTGGGCGAGGTCGTAATCCACACCAAACTTATTGAGCATCGCTGCGATTACCTTTTGATTGACCGGATTATCCTCGGCCACCAATACCCTGGCGTCTATCTGGCCCTGACTATCCATAGTTTGAGTATTGCCTTTCTCGGGTGCTTCCGCCACCGGTAGTTTCAATCGCACAAAAAAGGATGACCCAACACCCGGCTCACTGTCCACCCAGATTTCACCGTTGTAAAGGTCCACCAATTTCTTACAGATGCTCAATCCCAGTCCGCTGCCGCCATATTCTCGGGTCGTTGACAGATCAGCCTGTTCAAACTTCTCAAAGATTTTGCTTTGGGCCTTTTCGGCAATACCTATTCCACTATCGCGAACTTCAAACAGCAGCTGCGTCGATGACGCTTCGCTGGATTCAACTTTTACGAGAAAGCCCACAGAACCCTGTGACGTGAACTTGAAGGCATTGCTTAGAAGATTACCCAGAATCTGATGCAAGCGCGTGGGGTCCCCCGCCAACCAGGTGGGTACATCTCCATCAATAGACGAGAAAAACTCGACGCCTGTATCTGCCTGGGATTGATAGGAAGCCAACAGAGCACTAACAAAATCGTGAAAATTAAAGGCTACGCGCTCCAGCCCCATCATGCCTTCATTGATCTTGGATATGTCCAGGATGTCATTAATAATGCTCAACAGAGTATTGGCCGAAAAGGTTACTGTATTCAGATAATCCTGCTGCATGTCGTTGAGTGGCGTTTCCCGCAACAGGTCCGTAACACCAACGATTCCATTCAAGGGCGTGCGAATTTCATGGCTCATGTTGGCAAGAAATGTACTCTTGCTCTTTGCAGCAACCTCGGCGGCCTCTGTCGCCAACTCCAGATCCCGGGTGCGTTGCTGCACCCTGAGATGCATCTCATTGGTGAGTGATTTGATTTCATCGAAATCCTGATGAAAACCGATCAACAACGTCGGGACACCCTCTTTATCAAACTCCACAAATTTCCCGGTAGACTGCAACCAATGGTAGCAACCGTCGTCCTGGAGAATGCGATACTCACAGCGATGGCGCCGCGTTTCACCCTTCAGGTAACTGAGGAAGCTGCGTTCCAATACCTGATAATCGTCAGGATGCAGCTTCGAATAGAACTCTTCGTAAAAAGCCGGTGCCAACTCTTTACGCAAAGGGAAGAGGGCCTCAGGTCTACTGAGATCGAACTGCATATGTTCGAAATTAATTTGCCAATAATTTATATTGGCAGCTTCTAAAGCCAGTTCCAGAAGTCGCTCTTTCTCCATCAATTCATCGCTGGCAATGCGCGTTTGAGTGACATCAATAGCGGTGACAATATACCGAAACCCACCGTCATCCTGACGCATGGTACTGACGACCTGCTGCTGATAGAACACCTCACCAGTTCGACTACGAAAAGCTACTTCCCCCTGCCAAAAACCATGCTGTCGGATATCGCCGCGGATGAGATCCAAACTTTCCTGTCCCACCGCTTCGCGATACAGGTCTTTCACGGAGGTTCCGATCAGCTGTTCACGGCTCATGCCGACCAACTGAACCATGGACGGGTTGATATACTCAATCAGGCCATCGTCATCCACCAAGAGAATGCCCATGGGGCTATTCTCAAACACCCGGCTACTGAGATCGTTACTTTGCTTGGCTTGGTGCTTTTCGATCAGCACCTTGGCCAGATTGGATGCCTCGGCAATAAGATCAAGATCTCGCTGTTGCGGCTCGCGAGGTTCGTGATAGTAAAGGGCAAAGGTTCCCAAGACTTTATCCCCTTGCAAGATTGGCTGCGACCAGCAAGCCCTCAAACCCGCCGCTTCGGCCAAACCTTTGTAATCTTGCCACAGCGGGTCGGTATCGATATCGCTAACGACAATGCGCTCTTTAGTGAATGCCGCGGTGCCGCAAGAGCCCACGCCTTGACCAATTTCAACACCATTAATGGCTTCTACATAAGCCTCAGACAGGTTCGGTGCAGCGCCGTGCATAAGACGCTTGCCGTCCGCGCTCAGCAACAACACGGAGGCATCCATTCCGGGCGCCTCGCGCTCGATCAAATGGATTAGCGCGTCCAACGCCTCTGTCAAAGGCATATCCCGAGTCAACAAGGCCAACAATCGAGATTGATAATCCGGCGCCCGAAGCTCTCTCGATTCCAAGAATGGATTATGGGAATTGGTACTACCGCTAGTGTCTGTCATTGACAAGAATTCTCTTCTCTCTGACGTTGTCATCCAAACCGGCAACGCCGTTTCAACGTCTACAGTTATAGACCAGATAAGCGTATGGAACCACCTGGATTCCGAACAGAGCACCACTGTTTTCAGGGAAAAGTCAGGGTTTTTGACATATTCACTGGTGATTGTAATCCTGCCGCCCCTATACTGGAATTCGACGTTCTGTGGAGTGAACCCATGAACATAACTCGAGCATGGCTCGCGTTTATTTCCGGCACGCTGATTACTCTTCTTGCGCTTAACGTGGCAGCGCAGTCTCAAGTCGTTTCCGCACACGAGCAACTGGACAGGCAAACATTAATAATGCGTGTCTATGTGCGACCCGGCTGCCCACATTGCACCGCCGCCAAGGAGTATCTACCAAGCTTGGCCCGACAGTTTCCGCAACTACAGGTTGTCTACCGCGATGTCAGCCACGACAGTAACGCGCGGGACGAACTGATCGCCCTGTTCCGGGAACGTCAACAGTGGCCGCCCAGCGTTCCCACTTTCGTTGTCGAAGACAGCTTACTCAGTGGCTTCGAAGATGCCGACACAAGCGGTCCTAAACTGGCAGAACTTATTCAAGGCCAACAACTGCAACAACGCATCGAATCCTCCATTTTCGGAGAGCTGAGCGTCGAGCAACTGGGGCTGCCACTCTTCACTCTCGCCATAGGTCTGCTGGACGGTTTTAACCCCTGTGCCATGTGGGTACTACTTTTCTTGTTGTCGATGCTGGTGCATCTCAAAGATCGTAAACGCATGCTCGCCATTGCGGGCACATTTGTGCTGGTCAGCGGCGCAATCTACTATGCCTTTATGGCCGCTTGGCTAAATCTGTTTATGGCTGTTGGACTGTCTCAAGCGCTGCAGTTGCTGCTTGCCTTGGTTGCCATCACCATTGGTGGCATCAATGTACGAGATTATTTCAAGCAGGCCTCCGGTTTTACCCTGTCGATTCCGGACAGTGCAAAACCCGGGCTCTACGGTCGAGTGCGACGCATTATACAAACCGACAAACTGCTACCAGCCATGATTGCCGCTGGAGCCCTGGCGGTAGTCGTGAACTTTATCGAACTGCTATGCACCGCCGGCTTTCCCGCCATCTACAGTGCCATACTGACACAGCAAGATCTCAGCATGACAGCGCACTACGGCTACCTGCTTTTGTATATCCTGGGTTATATGGCGGATGATGCACTGATGGTGGGTACGGCGGTTCTTGCTCTGAGCAGTAATAAACTGACAGAAAGCTCCGGCAGGCGTTTAAAGCTGATCAGTGGCCTAGTGATGCTGACACTGGGAATAACAATGTTAATCAAACCGGAGTGGTTGCTGTGATTGGTTTGGGACCGCGGAATTTTGAACTCGGGATCTGTATTGCCAACCGACCGCCTATTGATCACTACCCGGAGCTGACGCAGATGCAAGCCCTGGCGCCCGGTGAAATTGACCACATTGTGGCGCACACCAGCAATCACTGGCGCAAGTTATTCAACGTCCTCGCTAAACTCATGGAAGCGCTACACGCAACCGAAGACTGGCGCCATTATCGAGACCATCAGTTGCTGCAGAGCGGCTGCCGCTGCGCCTTGCTGTTTGACGCCCCCAAGCTGGAAACCCTCTCCCAGAGAACGCACGTGGTAGCCGGTAAGACTTACGCCGGCGAGCTGGGTATAGAAGTGGATTGGCTGGATGCAAGATTTGCCATCAATCAAGAGTTAAAACTGATTGTCAGCCCCTATCTCGATTACCGACAGTTGAGTAATAAACGCATTGAACAACTAGCCGATCTGATTCGCTCAATGCCGAAACGCTCGGCATAACAATTATCCCAGGGCAGCGTGTCACAGGCGCCGATGTTGAAGTACTGGCATAGAGGTTCGCAGCTTTCGCTGCTCTGAGAAATCCAGCGTCGCCAGCGCTACTCCCTCGCCCTGATCCACTTCAGCCAACACTCCGCCCCAGGGTGAGATAATGCACGAATGCCCCCAGGTTTTTCTGGACTCCGAATGCTCGCCGCCCTGATTCGCAGCGATTACAAAGCATTGATTTTCTATCGCACGGGCGCGCAACAGTACTTGCCAGTGCGCCTCACCAGTCACATAAGTAAACGCTGCCGGCACAGTCAGGATATCAGCGCCTTTTTCCGCCAGCATCCGGTAGAGTTCTGGATAGCGTAAGTCATAGCAGATACTGAGGCCGACATTCGCCTGCGGCAGCTCTACCAGCATAGCGCTATCGCCTGCGCTGTAGTGATCGGACTCCCGATACTGGCCTTGAGCGTCGTCCACGTCCACATCAAACAGGTGTATCTTGTTATAGCCTGCCAGCTGCTCACCTTTTGGCCCATAGACCAGAGAGCGAGTGAACACCTTTCCCGCATCTGGCTTTCGGCCAGTGTCATCAGCCTCACACGTAGGTAGCGAACCCGCTATCAACACCAACCCATGTTCTTTGGCCTGCTGTGAGAGAAACTGCCTGATAGCGCCTTCAGGGGAGGCTTCCTGCTGGCCAAGCGCCAGGATTTTTGTTCCTCCAAAATACGCAAAATTCTCTGGCAACAACACCAGCTCCGCCGACTCACGGGCCGCCTGGGCAATCAATCTCGCGGCGGCGGCGAGATTGTCTTCCACACTGCGACCACTGACCATTTGTAGCGCTGCAGCTTTCACGAGGCCAGATCCAATGTCTGTTGTTTAATAGCGCTTTGCTGTCGCACTTTTTTACCCGCGTCCTTCGCACCTTTTTCATCAAACAGTTTATTGAACTTCACCTCTGGCTTAGCCCAGGGGCCCTCGATTTTGTAGCTGACGCTGGTGAGTTTCTTGATCTGTTTATCAAACATTTTGCTGATCAGATAAACCCCGGCGGCGGCTGGAAGTCCTGCAACAAAAGCTGCCGCAGTAGTGATATTGCCACCCACCGGTAATGTCGCCACCATAGTGGCATCGAGGGTTTCGTCCAGCAGATTGATCTTGCCGCCCATCTGCATGGTGGAGGACGGCGTTTTAACCTTAATCGGCTTAATCATCTGCAACTGTCCATTGTCGAATGAAACCTCACCACGAATGGAATCATAGGCCAGGCCACTGCGATAAACATCGGAAAAATCCAACTGCAGACGCCGTACCCATGTATCGAAATTAAACAGCCCCACCAGCCTCAAGAAAGCGCTTTCTGCATTGACCGCACTGCGAATAAACCGACCGTCTTCGGCGCTTAATTGTAAATTGCCGCTCACTCGTTTTATGTCGAAGGCTAAAGGTGTTCCCGCCCAGTTCAAATCTACATTGACCGCCGCCTGCTTACTCTCCAGCAGCTGCGGTTGCTGCCACTGCTTCAGCACATAGGCAACATTGGTACTGGCTAACGCGCCGCGAAAACGTGTTCTGTGCCCTTCACTATCGGCAAGCCACTCTATCGTCGCACCGTCTCGATCTGTCTCGGAGGAGGCAGCCGATACTTCAACTCCGCGAATACGGCCTTTGATATTTTCAATAGCGAGACCACTGTCCTTGGGCCGCAGGGAGAATGACCAGCTGCCATAATCTTCCTCCCCTAAATGTAATTGCCCGATACTCACATCGGCAGCTTCTATGCTGCGCGGATCCAAACTGCTCAT
>JALUYN010000017.1 GCA_027012915.1 Cellvibrionaceae bacterium | reverse complement strand
ACCGATAAGTGAAAACGATCCGCCTCACTGCCCTTGTAATTCAACTTCAAGGTGTAGACGTTTTCCACGTAACCATTGCGATGGCGAAACAGATGCACGCCGCGATCGCGAGTTACATCGAGACTCAATGGCATCCAGGTAACAACACTGAACACCAGGTATCCCGCCATCAGTGATAGCGCGGTCAGGTAGCCGAGCATCCTTGGACGCAATAAGCGAGCCCAGGGACCGGCACTGCCCTGCCCCGCAAATCGAATCAACCCTCGCGGCTTCTCCAGTTTATCCATGACATTGTCACAGGCGTCGACACACAGGCCGCAGTTGATGCATTCCGCTTGAAGCCCGTCGCGAATATCAATGCCCGCCGGACAGACCTGCACACACCAGTCGCAGTTGACACAATCGCCACCATTCGATGGGCCAGAGCGATGTTGACCGCGCTCCTGATCGTACTCCACTACCAGACTGTCGGGATCGTACATCACCGACTGAATTCGCGAGTAGGGGCACATATACTGGCAGAATTGCTCGCGCAGAAAGCCCGCGTTGAGATAGGTAAAACCCGCAAAAACCGCTATCCAGAAGCAGGCCTCCAGCGATATCTGCAAAGCCAGCGCATCAGTAAACAGCTCGCGGACGCCGTAAAAGTAGCCGACAAATGTAGCGCCAGTTAACAACGCCACTGCAATCCAGAGTCCGTGCTTCAGTGTTTTCAAATATATTTTTTTCGGACCCCAAGGCTGTGCATCGAGCCTAATACGCTGATAGCGGTCGCCTTCACAGCGATCTTCTATCCAGCCAAACACCAAAGTCCAGATAGTTTGCGGGCACGCGAATCCGCACCACACGCGCCCAGCCCACACGGTGAGCGAGAAAAGAAAAAAGGCCGCAAGAATCAGCACCCACGCTAATAGAATTCCATCTTGCGGCCAAAAAGTTTTCCAGAGAATGTGGAAGCGCTGCTCGGTCAGGTCGAACAACATGGCCTGACGCCCTTCCAGATTAATCCAGGGCAATAGAAAGAAGCCCAACATCAGCGGCCAGTTGAGCCATCGTCGCAAACGCTGAAAGTGCCCTCGCACTCGTCGCGTATATATCTTTTCCGTGGCCTGATAGAGGTCCACATAGCGCACTTGCGACTCCTCGTCCGAACTCAATTCAACTGCAGAAATTCTCTCAGACACAACACCGCCCTCTACTGATATAACTGGCCGCCAGTGTATGGAGTCACCCCTAATGTGCACAGATTCAAATATATTCAAATTATTAAGCACAGAAGTCTCGCACATCTTCGTGAGCACTCTAAAAACCGAAATTCTGTACCCATCAACGGGCATTTCTGTGCAGAACTTAAACAAAAGCGGTTGACGCAATTGCGACTGCGGGCATAAACTAAAAATTAATCATGACTAACTTTTAGAGTCGGAGCCATTTTATGTATTCCAGACACACCGTTTCCAGACTGCTTGCCAGCCTCGGCATTGCCCTGCTACTCAGTGGCTGCGGCAACGGCGAATCCTCCAAACCGTCGGCGGAAATTCAGGCAGCCGCGCAACAGCTGCTGCCTGCAGACAAGGCTCTGGCAGACATCTACACGCGAAGCTGCAAGAGCTGTCACGGCACCGGAGCCGCCGCCGCGCCACTAACTGGCGATACTGCAGCGTGGAAATTGCGCATGGAAAAGGGCATGGACACTCTGGTAGACAACGCCATCAACGGTTTTGGAGGTATGCCGCCATTTGGCATGTGCATGGACTGCGAGCCAGAAGAATTTGAAGCCCTTATCGCATTTATGGCCAAAGGCCAGTGACGCACTTGTCCGAGAACCCAGCTTAAAACAGTGCCCTAACTCATTAGAAGAATCGCAACTATGAAACGTAGAAATTTGCTCGGTGGCTTGGTAACCGCCGCCTGCGCCACAACACTGCCCTCGACGCTGACATTGGCCGATAGCGCCAGTCAGAGCAAGCGTCGCATCCAATGGCGCAACTGGTCCGGCTCACAAAGTTGTTACCCCAGTGCCCGCAAAGCACCAAAGTCTGTGACAGAGCTGCAAGAAATTATCACCAACGCCAAGGGTACGGTGCGTCCGGTTGGCGCCGGTCATTCTTTTATGCCGCTGGTACCAACTGAAGACACCATTGTTTCGTTGAGTCGTATGAGCGGGGTTATTGATCACGACGAAGCGAGCCAGCAGGCTGTAATTCTTGCCGGCACCCGCCTGGGAGACATAGGTGCACCTCTGGCCGAGCACGGCCAGGCTATGATCAATATGCCGGATATCGATGAGCAGAGTCTCGCCGGCGCCTTGGGCACTGCGACCCACGGTACGGGCGCCACTTTGGGCTGCATGCCCGCCAACGTCACCGCCCTGAAATTGGTGACGGCCAGTGGTGACCTGCTGGAATGCAGTCCCTCCAAAAACTCGGACGTCTTCGAAGCCGCGCGTGTGAACCTGGGAGCCCTAGGAGTAGTCACCGAAGTGACAATGCAAAACCAACCCAAGTACACACTAAAACGTGAAACCACTTGGCTGCCCATCGAAGATATTCTTGAGAATGCAGAAACCATCGCGGACAACAATCGCAACTACGAGTTTTACTACATTCCCTTTTCGGGCATGGGCTTTAACGACATTCACAATATCACCAACGAGCCTGCCTCGAGCACTGAAAAAATAGATCAAAACGATGGTGCCGAAACCCTGAAACAAGTACGCGACTGGCTCAGCTGGTCTCCCAAAGTGCGCGAGTTAATTTTGGGGACCTATATGAGCAGTCTGGAAAAAGAGGTCACCATTGCCAATTCCTGGGAAAACTACGCCAGCGAGCGCAACGTGCGTTTTAACGAGATGGAATACCATTTGCCGCGCGAAAACGCCTTCAAAGCGTTCCGGGAAATCAAAGACACCGTCGAGAAGAACTTTCCGGAAGTGTTCTTTCCCTTTGAGTTTCGCTTCGTCAAGAGTGACGACATCTGGATGAGCCCTTTTTACGACCGCGAAACCTGTTCGATTGCAGTACACCGATACTTTGAAGAGGATTACCAACCCTTATTCAAAGCCATTGAGCCAATTTTCAAGAAATACCACGGCCGTCCTCACTGGGGCAAACTTAATACCCTGAACACCACTGAACTTGCCGCGCTCTATCCCCACTGGAATGACTTTCAGAATGTGCGCAGGGAGATGGATCCCGAGGGTAAATTTCTCAACCCGTACCTGAAAAAGATCTTTGCCTAAGCAGGAGCCCTGGATATGAAAACCACAAGAAGAAACTTGTTGCTGGGCGGACTCGCCGCCGGCGCAGTGAGCTCAGCCTTTCTGCTTAAGCCTAAGGATCGTGGCGCCGACCACACACCCTATTTTCGGCAACTGAGCAAAGCGCTGGATGACGATGGGATTTCAACCCCCAGCCTTGTTATCGACCAGCAGAAATTGCGCAGCAATATTGCCACACTAAAACGGCATATTGGCAAGCGCTTCGACTACCGCATTGTCGCCAAGTCCCTGCCTTCCATCCCACTACTGCGGCTGATTATGGAAGAGGCCGACACCAATCGCCTGATGCTGTTCCATCAACCGTTTTTGTCTCAGGTTGCTGAAGAAATTCCAGGCGCCGATGTACTGATGGGCAAACCCATGCCTGTAGCAGCCGCTCGCACCTTTTACGACAGGCTCGCTAACAACAATAATTCTGACAACAGTGCTTCTGACAACAAGGGTTTTGATCCCGCCAGACAACTGCAATGGCTTGTTGATTCCAGCGCGCGGCTGCAGCAATACCAGTCCCTCGCAGAACAACTGGGCACGACCCTGCGCATTAATATCGAACTGGATGTGGGCCTGCACAGAGGCGGTGTCCAAAACGATCCGGAATTTGTCGAAATGCTGCACCTTATTGAAAGCTCCGAGCAACTGTCACTGGCAGGCCTGATGGGCTATGAACCCCACGTAGCCAAAGTGCCCGGAGACAAAATTGGTCATCGCAATAACGCCATGGCTCAGTATCAACACTATATAACACTGGCCGAACAAACTCTGGGAAGATCGATTCAAGATTTGACGCTGAACGCAGGCGGCAGTCCCACCTATCAATTCTACGACGAGGGAAACTTCCCCCATAACGAACTGGCCGCCGGCTCTTGCCTGGTTAAACCCACAGACTTCGACCTGCCCAGCCTCGCCGACCACACAGCGGCCAGCTGGATAGCCACACCGGTTATCAAAGCCCTAGATAAGACTGAGATCCCCGGCGTCGACGGGCTCGGCTCACTGATGTCTGCCTGGAACCCCAACCGCCGTCAAACCTTTTTCACCTATGGCGGCTACTGGAAAGCCAAACCGGAATCACCGAGTGGCCTGTCCACCAACCCTGTCTATGGGCGCTCCACCAACCAGGAAATGTACAACGGTTCTGCCAGCATAAACTTGAACCAAGACGATTGGATCTTCCTGCGCCCAACACAAAGCGAATTCGTATTCCTACAATTTGGAGACCTGATAATCGTCGAAGGAGAAAAAGTCATCGGACGCTGGCCCATCCTAAAAAACACCTAAAGGCGCAAAGCGTCGAAAACAGAGCGGACTACTCCATAGCAAAATAGCCCAACCATTGTGATCTAGAAGATCATCGCACGATACTCAAATGTGGCACCCCTATTCCCCCTCTGCGCAGCTGAGCACTGGAGTTTTTCAATGGATTAAGCGAGGACTGTTTGAGGGAGCGCAGCGAGTGAGTTCCGCAGCGCCATTGAAAAG
>JALUYN010000016.1 GCA_027012915.1 Cellvibrionaceae bacterium | reverse complement strand
GGGCCTCGTCGACGTTGATATCGCTGATGGTCATGTCACCGCATGGCATGTCGGTTGTCTGGGTACACTATGCAGAAAAATCAGGTGGTTGGCGACCCCCTACCCACAGCCAACTGAATAGTTACGAACAAAATATCTTCAGACTCAAGCCTATCCGACACTCACTGCACTGCGTGACGAGACGGTTTTCCGAAACATCCAAGGCCTCATCAATTCACTCCAGCGGCAGTACCAGGGTGAGCACGAGTTCTATTATTTTGACGACTCAGGGTTTTCACAATCTTCATCGGTACCCTATATATGGGGCCACATTGGGCAACCTTGCAATGTAACCGCCTACTCACGCAGCTGCTAGCTGAACGTATGAGGGTTTCTCGACCGTGCAGGGAAATTGATCGAAGGATACGCACATCTCTATGGAATCTCCATAGAGATGTCAAAGGTGAAAACTGCTGAGTCACAACTTCATTTTACGCTGCTGATCGATCATATTGGCGGTTGTGGAGTTCACACGACCTTATTTCTACCTTACCTTATTGCCAGCAAGCAGGTGATGTAAGCAACACCACTGATTAGCCTCATCGCCTCAATCGGCGGCGAGTAAATAAAGTAGCTTTTGTGCGAACAGCACAGGCGCCTCCACCGATGGCACATGGCCAACACCTTCAAAAACCTCCAGCGACGCGCCATCAAGTTCTGCCGCCAGGGCTTCTAGCGTCGCGGGCGGGGTGGCCATATCCTCACTGCCACCAAATAGCTGCACTTTGACTTTCTTAGAAGCTAGTTTTCCGGTGAACGTATCGCGGCCCAGCATTTCACACAGCTGGGCGTAGGACTCATCGTCGCCACGGCCCATCTGGGTGCACCAGCCCGTTTTCAGCGCCAGGCTTGCCTCAAACGCTTTTGGTGCAAACCAGCGCGGCACAATCTCTTCAGACATCGCCGCCAGGCCTTCCTGGCGCACGCGGCCTGCGCGGGTGTTCCATTGATCCGGGTTGCCGATCACTGCGCCAGTGTTGGTCAGCGTAGCGGAGAGCAGGCGGTCGCTATGCTCTGCAATCAACTGCTGACCGACGACACCGCCAATGGACGTACCGGCAAAGTGAAAGCGCTCAGCGCCCGCCAGTTCTGCCAATGCCAGAGCCTCAGCGGCTAAATCAGCGGGCGTGATCTGCTCGCCGCTAACCGCCTGGCTAGCGCCGTGGCCGGGAAGATCCCAGGTCAGTACTCGATAGCGAGACAGAAGCAGGGGGATAATGTCGTCCCATACCGCCTGACTCATGCCCAGCGGATGGGCCAGCACGATAAGTGGGTTCACTTCCGCGCCGAGCAGTCGGTAGGCCACGCTGCGACCGTTGATGGTATGAAAAGCCATGTCTGCCTCCGTTAAACCCGTTCGATCAGCGTAGCGATACCCTGCCCTACGCCAACGCACATGGTACACAGCGCGTAGCGCTTACCGCTGTTGTGCAACTCATGAGCGGCGGTCAACAATAGGCGGGCACCGGACATGCCCAGCGGGTGCCCCAGGGCAATCGCGCCGCCGTTCGGGTTAACGCGCGGGTCATCGTCAGCCAAGCCAAGGTCGCGCATACACGCTAACGCCTGGGCGGCGAACGCTTCGTTAAACTCAAATACATCAATATCATCCATGGCGATACCAGTGCGCTTGAGTAGTTTCTGCACTGCCGGTACCGGCCCATAGCCCATGATGCGCGGCTCAACGCCAGCCGTGGCCATGCCGATGATTTTCGCCATTGGCTTCAGGCCGTGCTGTTTGACGGCTGATTCGCTGGCCACCAGCATGGCGGCTGCGCCGTCGTTGACACCAGAAGCATTGCCTGCGGTTACACTGCCGCCCTCACGGAAAGGCGTCGGTAGGCCAGCGAGCTTCTCAAGCGTGGTTTCCCGCAGGTGCTCGTCCTGGTCAAAAATCAATGGCTCCTGCTTGCGACGAGGGATCTCAATGGCGGTGATCTCTTGGGCAAAGCGCCCCGCCTTTTGAGCGGCAGCGGCTTTCTGCTGGGAGCGCAGGGCAAAGGCGTCCTGGTCTTTACGAGAGATAGCGAACTGCTCGGCGACGTTTTCTGCCGTTTCCGGCATGGAATCAATGCCGTAGGTTTTCTTCATCAGCGGGTTGACCAAGCGCCAGCCAATGGTGGTGTCTTCGATTTTTTGAGTGCGATCGAAGGCACTATAGGCCTTGCCCATCACGTAGGGCGCACGGGACATGGACTCCACACCGCCTGCCAGCGCTAGCTCCATCTCACCAGCTTTAATGGCGCGAAAGGCCGTGCCAACGGCGTCCATACCTGAGCCGCACAGACGGTTTATGGTGGTGCCGGGCACCGAGGTAGGAATCCCCGCTAGCAATGACGACATACGAGCCACGTTGCGGTTATCTTCACCGGCCTGGTTAGCGCAACCCATGAACACTTCTTCAATAGCGGCTGGGTCAAGATCTGGCGCTTCGGCTAATACGGCTTTAAAAATCGACGCGGCGAAATCATCAGGGCGCACGCTAGCCAAAGTGCCGCCAAAGCGGCCTACAGCCGTGCGGCGGGGATGGCAGAGATAGACATTATTCATGCTCATAACAACTCCTTATTCGCCCGCGTGGGCCCGTTCAGTGCGGGCTTTGAGCTCGCGTAAAATCGTCAGCTCTTTTTCGCTGGGCTCGGGCGTGCTCTCAAGCTGCTCGGCAAAGCGGATTTCCCAGCCGGTGGCGTCAATCACCTCATCGCGGGTTACTCCGGGATGCAGCGATACCACCACTAGCTCTTTGGTCTCGGCATCAGGCTTCATGACACATAGATCAGTAATCACCTGGGTGGGGCCTTTGCCGATATTAGGTACGTTATCGCGGCCTTTACCGTCGCGGCCAAAACCGAGTGTGGTGACGAAGTCGACGTCTTTCACAAACGCCCGCTTGGAGTGCTTTAGGGTGATAAACACTTCGCCCGCGTTGGTGGCGATTTCAGGCGCCCCGCCGCCGCCTGGCAGGCGCACCTTGGGCGCTTTGTAATCGCCGATGAGCGTGGTATTCAGGTTAGCAAAGCGGTCGATTTGCGCGGTGCCTAAAAAGCCCACGTCCACTTTGCCGCCCTGCAGCCAGTAGCGGAACATTTCCGGAACTGCAACGGTGGTCAATGCTGATTCGCACAGTTCACCATCGCCAATGGAGAGCGGCAGAATATCGGGTTTGGTTTGCAGCGTGCCGGACTCATAAATCAGCACCACATCAGGAGCGTGCGTCAGCCGCGCCAGGTTGGCAGCTTCCGAGGGCAGGCCGATGCCCACAAAGCAGGTCATGCCGTTTTCCAGCGCCCGCGCCGCGGTGACCGACATCATTTCAGAAGAGGTATATTCAAGGCTCATTAGTTATTCTCCTCTTTACTGTAAACGTTCTCATCGAGCCACAGAGTAAAGGTATCGCGGTCGCGTGCGATGGCATCCCACTCTTTATAGAAACGGTTGCTGCGACCGTAATAGCCGTGGGTGTAAGACGGCAGCGCGCCTTTCTCGGCCACCGCGACGGCGCTGATGGCCCAGCTGGGAATCACGCAGGCATTGGGGGTAGCCCCTAGGTCATCAACAATCTCTTCCACTGTGACGATGCTGTGCTTGGCGGCGAGCACTGCCTCTTTCTGTACGCCGACAATCCCTTCTACCAGCACGTTGCCCTGGCGATCCGCTCGCTGGGCGTGAATGATCGAAACATCCGGGCGCACCGACGGTACGGCCGCTAGGCGCTCCCCAGTAAAAGGGCACTCAATGAATTTGATTTGATCGTTGACACTGGGCAGTTCGCTGCCGATGTAGCCACGAAAAACAGCCAGTGGTAACCCCGCAGCACCCGCTTCAAAGGCACAGGCCATGGCTGCGTGGCTATGCTCAAGAATCTCGATTTTGCGCGGCCAGCCTTTCTCAACCGCATCGCGCAGGCGGTGCAGCGAACCCACTCCAGGGTTACCGCCCCAGGAGAAAATCACCTTTTTAGCGCAGCCCGCGCCAATCATCTGATCGTAGATGATATCGGGGGTCATGCGGATCAACGTCAGGTCGCGCTTTTTCTGACGGATCACTTCGTGACCGGCGGCAAACGGAATCAGGTGGGTAAAGCCTTCCATGGTCACGGTGGCGCCGTCTTGGACGTAGCGCGCTACCGCATCATGCAAGCTGAGAAACTCGGCCATAATGGATGCCTCTTAGCGTATCGTTGTCTGCTTATGGATAACTTGTTCGCGAAACGAACATAGATTCTCTATACGAACAACTTACTGTCGAATGCATACCGGGTCAAATTGCTGTTGAGCTAATATCTGCAAAGACGGGTCAATACATCAACTTATAGAAACCAAAAACCCATTTAATAACAATATGTTATTTATAAACACACCATACACAGGCACACTTTGCCTGCGCTTTCCTACTACCAAGGTATATAAGGAAGGGGCACATGCAACAAGCATCGATAGCCCAAAAGCACAATTGTTCGGTATTCGAACATTATGCTAAATTAACACATGACCATGTATGCACTGGATGAGAGCACAATAATGGAAGACTTGCCCCAGGTAGAAACGCTTAAACCTGATGACCGTGACTTCGTAACAGCACTTGCTAGTGGCTTGGAAGTCATCATGGCCTTCGATGATTCCCATTCAAAAATGACGTTGAGCGAAGTCGCTGCACGCACGGGTATGAATCGAGCGAAAGCACGCCGATTCTTGCTAACGCTGAACGCATTAGGCTATGTGCGTAAACATCAGCGTTACTTTGAACTCGCCCCTAGAGTGCTTCAACTAGGATACGCATACCTTTCAGCAAATAATTACCGCAGCGTCATACAACAATATCTGGAAGATATTACAACTCAAAGTGGCGAGTCATCTTCACTTGGCGTGTTGGATGGAGACGATGTCATTTATGTGGCACGCTCTGCGGCACCACATCGCTTAATGGCGATTACTTTATCAGTAGGTACGCGCCTCCCAGCAGCGCATACATCTATGGGTCGCGTACTGTTATCGCAATTAACTGAATCAGAGCTAAATGCCTATTTGGAACGCATTTCATTGAAGCGATATACCGATAAAACCATCAATGATAAAGAAGAGCTAAAGAGGTGCATTGTTGAGGTACGCCAACAAGGTTATTCGATAGTTGATCAAGAGTTAGACTCTGGACTGCGATCAGTTGCCGTTCCTGTATTTGACATCCATGACAAGCTAATAGGCGCTATCAATATCAGCACCAACGCCGCACGCGTTGATATGGAAATGCTGTTAAATATTTATAAGCCCTTATTACAGGATAAAGCCCAACTTATCCGTCAAACGGTTAATACCTAGCTGTAGGGTCTCGGATGATCAAATGAGCTATAGGAGTTATCCTCTGCTGGCAGCCAGAGAGCTTCTACAGACATTCATTCGGGAGCAGGTTCATGGACATCAAGCTGCATAAGCAGGCGACCACGACACCGAAGATCCGTGCCGAGATCCAGGCAGCGCCTTCCAGCATCACGGATAGCGAGCTGGCACGCCAGTATGGCGTTTCACCCGCGACCATACGGCGCTGGCGGTACCGCGATGATGTCCATGACCGACCACACACGCGTCACAACCTTCTGGCCACCCTCACGTCCGAGCAGGAGGAGGTGCTGATCGCCGCTCGCGAATTCCTGCGCCACTGCTAAATTTTGCTTTCGATTTCTGGTAGGAACTCGAACAGATCGCCTACCAGGCCGTAGTCGGCGAACTGGAAAATCGGCGCTTCGTCGTCCTTGTTGATCGCGACGATCACCTTAGAGTCCTTCATGCCCGCCAGATGCTGGATGGCACCGGAGATGCCCACGGCGATATACAGATCCGGCGCGACGATTTTACCCGTTTGGCCGACCTGCATATCGTTGGGGACAAAGCCTGCGTCAACGGCCGCCCGCGAAGCCCCAATCGCCGCACCTAGCTTGTCGGCAATGCCGTCAAGCAGCTTGAAGTTATCACCGTTGCCCATGCCGCGGCCACCAGAGATGACCACCTTGGCGCCGCCAAGCTCCGGGCGGTCCGACTCGGCAAGCTCCTGCTTGACGAAACTGGACTGGGCGTTGTCAACCACGGTATCAACAGCTTCAATGGTGGCGCTGCCACCATCGCCCACGGCATCAAAGCCGGTAGTACGCACGGTGATGACTTTTAGCACGTCGTTGCTCTTGACGGTCGCAATGGCGTTGCCGGCGTAAATCGGGCGCTTGAAGGTGTCAGCGCTATCCACGGCAAGCACATCGGAAAGCTGGCTGACATCTTTCAAGGCCGCCAGACGCGGCAGCACGTTTTTGCCGGTGGTGGAGGCGCTAGCGAGCACGTGGGTGTAGCCATCGGCCAGTTCGACCAGCAGCGCGCCCATGGGCTCGGCCAGCTGGTGGGCGTAAACGACGTTATCCGCGACACGTACCTTGCTTACGCCGTCGAGTTTGGCGGCTGCCTCAGCCGCGGCTTGAACGCCTTCACCGGCAACAAGAACGTCAATATCGCCGCCGATCTGTTGTGCGGCCGCAATCACGTAAGCCGTCGCACCGGCCAGCTGGCCTTCATGCAGGTCGGCAAGTACCAAAATGCTCATAAAATCAGCTCCTTTCAAAGCGCTTATCTCAAAGAACTTGTCTCAAAGTACGGGTTGTAAATAGCCGACCTTAAAGAACCTTGGCTTCGTTTTTCAGTTTGTCGATCAGCTCGTCTACCGAGGCGACTTTGACGCCGCCCTTGCGCTCGGCGGGCGACTCTACTTTGAGCAGACTGACCTTGGAAGCGACCTCGACGCCGAAGTCGGCGGGGGTTTTCACATCCAGTGGCTTTTTCTTGGCCTTCATGATGTCGGGCAGCTTGGCGTAGCGCGGCTCGTTGAGGCGCAGGTCGGTAGTGACAATCGCGGGCAGCGTCAGCGCGATGGTTTGCAGACCGCCGTCGATTTCCCGTGTGACGTTGACTTTGTCACCATCGACCGCAACTTCCGAGGCAAAGGTGCCCTGGGGCAGGCCAGTCAGCGCGGCGAGCATTTGGCCGGCCTGGTTGTTGTCGGTATCGATGGCCTGCTTGCCCAACACTACCAACCCTGGCTGTTCCTCTTCGACCACTTTGGCCAGTAGCTTAGCCACGGCCAGGGATTCTGCGCGCTCGTCAGTCTCAATATGAATGGCGCGATCCGCACCCAGCGCCAGCGCGGTGCGCAGCTGTTCCTGGGCCGCTTTGGGACCGACCGTCACGGCGACCACTTCCGTAGCAACGCCCTTCTCTTTCAAGCGCACCGCTTCTTCCACGGCAATCTCGCAGAAGGGGTTCATGGCCATTTTGACGTTGGTAAGGTCGACATCAGAATAATCCGCTTTGACACGAATTTTGACGTTGTAGTCGATGACGCGCTTCACCGCGACAAGTACTTTCATGAAAAATCCTTAGTGATATACATAAAAAGTGGATTAACCGACGACGCCGTCACTTTTAAATTGCGATAGTTGCTCTGGTGAAAGGCCAAGGTATTCAGTAAGCACATCATTCGTATCCTGCCCTAGCAGTGGTGCCGGCCTTTTATACTCTACTGGCGTATCAGAAAGATTAATTGGGCTCCCAACCATCTCGAAATCAGGATTCATGGGGTGGGGGATGTTGACTAACATGCCACGAGCATCCACTTGAGGCTCCGCCAATGCATCGGCAATGTTATTGATTAGCCCGACAGGCACTTTGACCTTACTTATCCTCTTCACCCAAGCGTCCGCTGTGTCGCGCTTGAAATGGTCCGATAGAATCTGAGTAATTACCGCTCTGTTCCTGACGCGATCTTCATTCTTTGAAAACCGGGGATCCACTGACAATTCGGGCAGTTCTATCGCATTGCACAATGCGGCAAACTGAGAGTCGTTGCCACAGGCGATAATGAAATCCTTATCACTTGCATGGAACGAGTTGTAGGGCACGATATTGGCATGCGCATTACCGTAGCGGCCAGGTGATATGCCCGTACTTAGGTAGTTTTGGCTCTGATTACCCAATGCAGCCAGCTGTACATCCAGTAATGCCATATCGCAATGCTGACCACGCCCTGTTTTTTCACGAGCCAGTAGCGCTGCCTGTATAGCAATAACCGAATACAGGCCCGTCATCACATCGGTGACAGCCACGCCTACTTTCTGCGGGCCGCCACCCTGAACATCATCACGTTCACCAGTGATGCTCATCAACCCGCCCATACCCTGAATAATAAAATCATAGCCAGGCTCCTGCGCACGGGGCCCCGTCTGACCAAACCCCGTAATGGAACAATAGACCAATCTCGGATTAAGGCTTGAAAGTGAGTCGTAATCCAGCCCGTATTTCTTTAAGGAGCCAGCTTTGAAATTCTCTAACAGCACGTCGCTCTCGGCAGCGAGCGCACGTACAATTTCCTGACCTTTTTCGGTAGCAATATCGACAGCTACCGAGCGTTTATTGCGATTGGAGGACTGATAGTATGAGGTTTCCTGAGTATTTTTACCGTCAGCATTCTTCATGTAGGGGGGGCCCCAGGCACGAGTGTCATCCCCTCGCCCAATGCGCTCCACCTTGACAACATCAGCACCAAGATCCGCTAGCACTTGGCTGCACCAGGGACCCGCCAACACCCGGCTCAAGTCCAGTACACGAACTCCCGTTAGCGCTCCCATAGCACCCCTCTCTTTTGAACCAACATAATTCCTCTCCAACATCACCGAGCACCCGATGAGGGATGCAACAGAGATATACCAAGCATGGCACGACGGCGCAGCCAAGGGCTTGGCCGATACCGTGGGTCTCCCGTCAATGCGTGGATACGCGTGAGTATGCCAAGTAACCGTTTCGGTTCTAGGGCATCTCCCCACGCCAGCGGGCCTTGGGGATAGTTGAGCCCGAGCCTGACGGCATTATCGATATCGGCAGGCGTGGCAATCTCACGCTGGGCAATATCGCAGGCCAGGTTCACCACTGCGGCAAGCACCCGCTGAGAGACAAATCCCACGCTGTCACGGATCACCGTTACGTAGGTACCGTCTGAAGCAAATAACGCATGCGCTACGTCGCGCATTTCATGCCGGGTGACCGGCGTCACCATCAGCGTACGATGACGCTCAAGGCCCATGAGCGCATCAAGACAGACAGTGCGCTCTGGATCGGTACCGAAGTACGCACTCGCACTCACTGCATCATCACCAAAGGGCAGCAATATGCAGAGCGCTTCCTCCGAGGGTGAAGCCGTTTGCTCGACTCGCCCGCCAAGCGACGCTAACAATGATGCCACGTGCGTATGCAGGCCGGTGTCATCGCATCCCACCCAGATGGGCGGTAGGTCAGCGATGTCAGGCACGGGCTGAGGTGTCGACGCTTCGACTTTTTGTCCTTTTTCATAGCGATAAAAGCCAACACCCGTCTTGCGGCCCAAGCGGTTACCTTTCAACATCTGACGGGATATATAAGACGGACGGTAACGCGGATCGTGATAGAACTGCGTGAAGATCGCCTCCATCGCAGGATGGGACACATCCAGGCCGGTGAGATCAAAAAGCTCAAGCGGCCCCATCCGGAACCCAGCCTCTTCGCGAAGAATCCGGTCGATATCCTCAATAGGCGCTACTCGCTCCTCAAGAATTTTCAAACCTTCTGTGCTGTAAGCACGTCCCGCGTGGTTGACGATGAAGCCAGGGGTGTCTTGGGCACGCACGCCAGTATGGCCGAGTCGGGTTGCCAGCTTAAGCAACGTGTCGACGACAGCTTCATTAGTATCGATGCCCCCGACCACCTCAATCACCTTCATCAACGGCACGGGATTGAAGAAGTGGAAACCGGCCACTCGATCACGACAATTCAAGTCAGCGGCAATTGATGTGACCGAGAGTGAAGAAGTGTTAGTCGCCAGAATGCACTCTCGGTCAACAATTGCTTCCAGATCAGCGAATAGCGCTTGCTTGATTCCCAGATCCTCAACAATTGCCTCGATCACCACGTCGCAATCTGCCAAAGCCGGCAAAGATTCGACGACAGAAAGATGAGATAACGCTACCTCAGCCGATTGCCGAGTTATTTTGCCCTTCCCCACTAGTTTATCGAACGTTGCCTTTAGGCCATCACGAGCCTTGTGGGCTGCCCCTTCATTCTTGTCAAACAGCACAACATTCAGGCCAGACTGGGCAGCAATTTGGGCGATCCCCGCCCCCATCACGCCGGTTCCGACAATGCCTAGCCGGTTCACGTCTCTCGCCATTACGACGCTCCTCGATAGTTCGGTTTGCGCTTCTCGACAAAAGCAGCGGCCCCTTCCTTCTGGTCCGCCGTGTCAAAAAGCATCTGGAAAGCTTTCCGTTCAAGAACCAAGGCACTCTGCAAAGGCAAATCTTCGCCCGTGAGAACTGTGTCCTTAATGTGCTCTAGTGCCAGTGCTGGCAAACGAGCAATTTCTTTAGCCAGTGTCTTTGCGCGTTCCAACGTTTGATCGTCGGCCACCACCTCGCTTACCAAACCCATGCCAAACGCCTCGGGGGCCGGTACCATGCAGCCGGTCATCAGCATACGCATGGCCTTAAATTTGCCGACGGCTCGAACCAATCGTTGCGTCCCACCAGCGCCGGGCATCAAACCAAGCTTGACCTCCGGCTGTCCGAACTGAGCAGACTCTCCAGCAACGATGATGTCGCAGTGCATGGCAAGCTCACAGCCTCCTCCTAAAGCGAATCCGTTGACCGCCGCTATGACAGGCTTAAAGCAGTGCGCGATCGGCTCCCAAAAGCGCTCATTGTGTCGTAAATACATTTCGGTCGGAGAGGCAGTGGCAAACTCCTTCACGTCAGCACCGGCTACAAATACCTGCTCACCTCCCGTCAGCACGATGGCTCTAACTTCGTCATCTTGGCTTAAAGATAAAAACATCTCGGCAAGCTGACACCGAACAGCACCGTTGAGGGCATTCTTGGCATCTGGGCGATCGATTCGAACCACCGCCACTCCATCATCAAGCGAAGCAAGATAGACCTCGGCGGGCGACTGTTTGTCCGTCATATAAACCTCGTCATTATGTCCGCACTGCAAACATTTGTTTTGCTAATGAGGTTATTTTTACACAGCTCATCGAACAACTGTCAATTAGGCCAAAACAGCCTTACTATAAAAATCTTATTAATCAAATATTTATACTAAAAAAGTTTTTTATATCTTGCATAAGACATTAAAACCCAAAGTCCGCACTGCGGACTTTTAGTCTGCATACTTGACATATCTTCATCGGTAAACGCAAAATCGATTCAATAAGCAAGCCACGAGTGGAGCATAACTGGGTGAAGACAACAGACAGTCAGGGTGACTATCAGATCGTGGTGGACCCGATGAACACAGCAGGCGAGCAGGAGGAGGACCGGCAGTTTGTGACGGCGCTGGCCAGAGGGCTTGAGCTATTACGCTGCTTTACGCCCAGCGAAAGCGCCCTTAGCAATCTTGACCTAGCGAAGAAGTCGGGTTTGCCGCGCCCTACCGTCAGCAGGCTTACCCACACGCTAGCTCGACTGGGCTATCTGCGCCCTTTGCAACGTGGGAAATACCAGTTGGATGTGGGCGTCATGTCCTTTGGCTATTCGATGATATCCAACCTACCAGTTCGCGCGATTGCCCAACCCTTGATGGTAAACCTTGCTAACGAGGTGGGTGCAACGGTGGCTATGTCTGCACGTGACCGACTAGACATGGTTTATCTCGACGTGGTCCAGAGTGCTCTTCGCTCTACCATCCGTCGTCAGATCGGTACACGCCTGCCCATCCACCAGAGTTCGGCGGGGCGCGCATGTCTCGCTGCCATGCCCACTCAAGAGTCTGATGTGATGATGAATCACCTACGGGACTTGAACCCTACAGAGTGGCCAGCCATTCGAAGATCATTGGAGCGTGCTTTTCGAGACTACGCTGATCACGGATACTGCCTATCGATTGGTGAATGGCAACGCAAGGTTAATGCCGTTGCAGTGCCCCTCCATCATCCTCAGCTTGGAGTTCTCGCGTTCAATTGTGGTGGCCCCGAATTTCAGATATCACGTGAAAAGCTGGAAGAGTCTATCGGGCCGCAGCTAGTGCAACTGGTCAACGATATAAAGACCCAAATCTCATAAGCCACACCACATTTTCCGACGTACAAATTCATATCAAGAGGCACGCACATGATTCGTGATCAGGAAACGATGCAGCTCCTGCTCGACTCCATCCGTAATTTTGTTCAAGAAGAGCTGATTCCACGTGAGGAAGAAGTCGCTGAAAGCGATGAAATCCCCGAGGACATCGTTTCACAAATGCGCGATATGGGGCTCTTCGGCCTCACCATCCCCGAGGAGTACGGTGGACTTGGGGTGACCATGGAAGAAGAAGTCAATATCGCGTTCGAGCTTGGACGGACATCTCCCGCCTTCCGCTCTTTCATTGGCACTAACAACGGTATTGGCTCAATCGGCATCCTGGTCGACGGCACCGATGAGCAGAAGGCCAACTACCTCCCCCAGCTAGCCAGCGGCGATATCATAAGTTCCTTCTGTCTAACCGAGCCTGACTCAGGTTCGGATGCGGCCTCACTGCGCACAACGGCGGTGAAGGATGGCGATGACTACTTGATCAACGGCACCAAGCGCTACATCACGAATGCACCACATGCTGGCATCTTCACCGTCATGGCACGTACGAATGTCGAGATCAAGGGTGCCAAGGGCATCAGTGCATTCATCGTAGAAGCCGATACCCCCGGCATTACTATCGGTAAGCGCGATAAGAAGATGGGCCAAAAAGGCGCTCATACTGCGGATGTTATCTTCGACAATGTGCGGGTACCGACCAACGCACTGATTGGTAAGCAAGAAGGAGTGGGGTTCAAGACCGCCATGAAGGTTCTGGACAAGGGTCGCCTGCACATTGCCGCCATTGCGGTCGGCGCCGCTGAGCGAATCCTAGAGGACTCTCTACGCTTCGCCATGGAACGCAAACAATTTGGCACCCCCATCGCCGAGTTCCAGCTGATCCAAGGCATGCTGGCCGATTCCAAAGCCGAGATTTATGCTGCCCGCTGCATGGTGCTCGATGCCGCTCGCCAGCGCGATGATGGCCACAACGTCAGTACCGAGGCCTCTTGCGCCAAGATGTTCGCAACGGAAATGTGTAGCCGTGTGGCCGACCGCGGTGTGCAGATTCATGGCGGCGCTGGCTATATCAGCGACTATGCCGTTGAGCGGTTTTACCGTGATGTGCGCCTGTTCCGGCTCTATGAGGGGACGACTCAAATTCAGCAGGTGATCATTTCGCGTAACATGATCCGCAACGCCTAATAATAAGCACACACAGCGCTCCCTACTTGTGCCAAGATCCCTTGCCGATCCGCTAAGCTATTTGGCAAGGACTTGCGCACAAGCCGGAGCTTGAAACCAGCGAAGTACTTGACCCCCTCAGCTTGCTAATCGAAAGAGGACGGCGGCCATCATCAACGATGTCGCAAGAAATGCGCCATTCCAACGCAGGCCGATCTGTCCCGCCGTCATCCCTGTAAAACGTGACATGATCATCATCGCGGCCGTGAACGGCGACGACACCATCGTCAACGACCAGCCCGACAGCATCGCAGCCGCCAGCAGCGGCAACGACACGTTTTCCAGCCCCACTTGGGCCACCATACTGGTCAAGAAGGTCACACTGATAATCGGATTAACGCCGACCTGGGCAAGAATAACGATCAGCATGAGCACGACTGCCGGCAACCAGTTGCCAAGGGCAACAAGCAAGAAGGCCACCCCGCCCAGTTGGGCAGGATCAAGCAGCGCCACGCTGAGATAGCCGAGATAGGCCCCCGAGCCCAGCGCCACGACTTCATTACCAATGCCACCCAACACCTCAGGCAAGCGACGGGCTAGCATGACAGTAGCGGGCCCAACGCCCGCATAGCTAATGCCACGACACTGCCAAGCCAGCCAAATCCAGGCTCCCAAAGGGACACCAATCACAACCGCCTGAGGCAACCGTAGCGAAAGCACCGTTGCAAGCGCAAAAACCAGCATCACTAACGCAAGCAGCATCAAGCTAAAAGCTGCCAGCGGCATCAGTGAGGGCCGTGCGACTAGCGCTACCCGCGCTCTTGGGGGAGGCCCTGCAACGTGATCACAGGCCCAGCCCAACAGAAATAGAATGATGGCCGACAACAATACGTAGGGAAAGAGCTCACCCCAGGTCAGCGTTTCAAGATTAGCCAAAACGACCGCGACACCGATACCTAGAGGAGAAACCAGCGGCGCCAGAGTGAAACCGCGCAAGGTTGCCAGAAGCATGCGTCGGCGACGCACCTCTTGCAGCCACACTCTCCCCTGAGCTGAGCCAAGAGTGTTGGACTTGTCGATCATCGACATGAACAAGTTCAACACACCGAAGTTGAGCACGATTCCGAAAAGGGTGGAGCCCAATGAAAGGATCGGATAACGCCAGGTGGGTGGCTGCAACAGCAGGCTATGACCGCAGCGACGGATGAGTTTTGAACGGTAAGCTGGCAGGCGAAGCACCGCAAGTGCCGTCATGAACGCCGCCAGGAATACAAAGCCACCTGCTGCCTCATGGAGCACAGCCCAAGGTGAAGGAAGCCTCCATAGAGCAAAGAACGAAGCTACGACACAGGCCAAAGCTAACATGCGCGCCATGAAGCTGAAACGCGGCCAGCCTAGCATTAGAAAGCCCGTCAACATAAGTTGAGCCAAGCTTTCGGCCCACGTTACACCACTCAATAAATGCACTACAGCCAGCACTGCCACACCAGCGAGCAAACGGCTAGACCAGACGTTTGCAACTGATTCATGTCTGCCGAGATGCATGGTTATCCCCACCTCCCTGATATAAATCGAGCCGACCCCCACCAAGAAGTCGGCTCGATTTACTTGAGCCTTAAGCCCACCCTGCGGGCTTAAGGAAAGTCGTCATTTATAGCAAGGCCCGCAGCGTCAAGTGCCCGCCTCTGACTCATTGGCACTTTGTTTCGCTTTGTGTCGTGAAGACATAAAGCGATAAATGGCCAGCAATATAGAGCCTACTGTTAGGGCAATAAAGAACCAGGTGATCGGGCCACGTACGAAAATCGACAGGTCGTTAGAACCGATCAGCAGTGATCGTCGCAAGTTGTCCTCGAACATCGGCCCCAAAATGAAACCAATTAGGAAAGGGGCAGCCGGAATGCCCGTACGATTAAACACATAGCCCATAAGCCCAAACGCCAACATTAACCAGACATCGAATGTGTCGTTATTGACCGCATAAGCACCGTATATGCAGAACATCAATACGATAGGAAACAGAATCGACTTGGGGATATCCGCGATCAGGGAGAAGTAGCGGATTGCTGCACTACCCACGAACAATAGGATCACTGAACTGAGCATGATACCTAGGAAGAGGGCATAGATAAGCGGCAGATTTTCCTGGAACAGGAGTGGACCCGGGGTCAATCCATGTACCATGAAGGCGCCCAAGATAATGGCGGTGATCACATCACCAGGGATACCTAACGACAATAATGGGATCAGTGTGGCCCCTGCTACACCATTGTTACCCGCCTCAGAAGCAGCTACACCTTCTATCTCCCCTTTGCCAAAGCGTTCTGGGTGAGGCGAACGACGCTTGGCATCACTATAAGAAATAAAGGCAGCAGCAGTAGCACCGGTGCCCGGAATAGCACCAATAATCACACCGATCAAGCTGCCGCGCACGATGCTTTTAAGGCTGCGTTTAAGCTCAACGAAAGACACACCGGCACCGCTAGCCTTCGCCCGGATATGAGGCACCACCTTTTTACGATAAAACTCCATGATCTCTGGTATTGCAAAAAGGCCGATTAACAGAGGAATGAACGAAATGCTGTCCATCAAGTTGTAATTGCCAAAGGTCAGCCGCTGTGAACCAAACACAGAATCCAGCCCGACCAGTGAAAGCAAGATGCCTAGAAACGCCGCAATCAGACCCTTGATCATTGATCCACTGGCCAAGGATATAATGATGGTCAATGAAAAGCAGATCAGCCAGAAGAACTCCGGCGCGCCGAAATTAAGGGCGATTTTCGCCAAATAAGCGGCGAAAAAGATCAGTGCAATGTTAGATATAAAATCAGCGATTACCGATGAGTAGAGCGCCATCTTTAGCGCCTTCTTTGCCTCGCCCTGCTGAGCTAGCGGATAACCATCTAGTAATGTACAAGCCGACGCAGGCGATCCAGGTGTACGGATTAAGATCGCCGTAATAGAACCACCATACATACCGCCCTTGTAAATACCTACCAACAACAGTATGGCCGCAACCGGCTCCATTGAAAAAGTAAACGGTAGCGCCAACGCCACTGCCATCGTGGCAGTGAGGCCCGGGATGGAGCCAACGGTCACGCCAATAATCACACCTATAGCTATTGCCACGAAATTCTCTGTGGCCAGAAATAGCTGCAGTACTTCTGTAATATTATCCATAAGTCACCAGATCTTGAGAGATGGCCGCTGGGTCAGAACGGCAACATCGGCAGCGGTACGTTCATGACCTCGGTAAACAGTAGCGTGATGCCTACAGGGAAGACGATGGCTAGACCGTAGACCCATAAAGTACGCACTGGATGAGCAATGAACAGTATAAAGGTGGCGAGGATCCCGCTAATTATCGCTCCCAACATCTCGAACAAACCTGCGTAGACAACCAGGGCCACGACCATCAGGACAAAGCGTAACCACGCACCACGCTCGAAGCGGCGCCCACTATCCTCAGCATCATCAGCAACTAATACACCCTGGACGATCATTAGCAGAGAAAACACCAACAGCAGCCAGCCAACGATGGTCGGCAGCCAACGCGGCGACATCATCGGATTCTGCATGATAGGCGGCTGGCCAATGTAGTTGGGAATTAGGTAGAACAGTAGAAGCAGGGCAAAGCCCAGCAATATAACCCCAGCGACCACATCCCACGAATCTTTGATCAGCGTGCCACTAGTAGAGTGCGACTTCGTCATCGGGGGTTCCCTCTCGACGTAAAAAGCTCCGGAAGTAAACCAACTGAGGCGAGGGTGTAACCCTCGCCTCATCATGCAGTGTATTCAACAATGAATTATTCTTGGCGAATACCCGCTTCAGTCGCTACTTCATCCCAGCGGGCCACTTCCTCAGCGATGAACGCTTTGAACTCGTCACCAGCAACCGCGCCCGGCTCGGCGCCCAACTGATCAACGAAGCTAGTAAACTCTTCACGCTTCATTACTTCCTGCAGTGCTTCTTGCATGACCGTCATGGCTTCTTCTGGAAAGGACTCATGAGCAATCAGACCAAACCAAGCGGTAGTGGTGAACTGATCAAGGTTATATTCACCGATTTCTTCTAGGGTCGGCACATCGGGCAAGTACTCGGAGCGCTCAGCGGAAGTAACCGCCAGCGCTTTCAGATCACCAGACTGAATATGCGAGAAAACAGTGGGCATGTTCTCGAAAGAGACGTCGACATCTCCGCCCAATAGCGCAGGTAGGGCTGCACCACTACCAGCGAAAGGCACTGCCGTCATATTGGTACCGGTCAGAGTCTTGAAAAGCTCACCTGACATATGTATAGAACTTCCCACACCACTGTGGCTAAAGGTCATATTCTGCTCTTTAGCTGCCTCGACAAACTCCAATACGTTGTTATAGGGGCTATCAGCCGGCACCACCATGACGTTGGGAATGTCGATCAAGTTCTGAATGAACACAAAATCTTCGACAGGATCATAGGTAAGATTGGGGTAAATGGCAGCACCGATGGCGTGACCTGGTGAAGCCATCATAATTGTATGGTCAACGTCTCGACCGCCGCGAGCCAAACGACCAGTAGCCACCGTAGAGCCGGCACCAGGTCGGTTCTCCACCACAACGTTTGCATTGAGTTCTTCCTGTAGCAGGTTAGCGACACGACGTGATAGCACATCGGTGGTACCACCCGGCGCATAAGGAACTATAAGACGCACGTCGTCAGTGGGCCAGTCTTGAGCCTGGGCAGTAGACACCGAAAGGGAAAGTGCAGCAACACCGCAGGTGGCTAATGCTAGGACATTGAGTAGCTTGTTCATAATTACCCCTGATCTAATAATTGTTTACTATGCGTACATTTATTCGCAATACGTTCACAGGTTACTTGGAAAGAGCGAAAGCCAGGTATCCAACTTTAGTTTTACATCGTAAATTTTTTATTTGAGCAATAACTAATACACTGGAGCCAGTTCGCTACACTCACTCTCTGGAAGAGAGTTTTTAAGCTAAAATTTTAATTAATTCATAAACGCTTTTTAGTGATTAGCGCCTATACAGTTGCCACTGGAGTAACCGGTGAGCCAATCGCACCTGGCAAGCGCAAAGGTGGAGCCGTCAGTAAGAAACGATTACGCCCTCGACTATGTAGCCAATCTGCCAAGTCTTTCAGGTACCAGAGTTCGGCCAGGGGCAAACCTAGCTTGAATAGGCAATGGAGATGCAGCGGAAGTTTAGAGCAACAGTCAGGTTCCAGTTCGCGATCAAGGTTCTCCACCGCGTAGTTATCAGCACAGATCGCCGCGATACCACTCGAGGTAATCCACTCAAGTAGCGCCGGATCACTGCCATCAAGTACTGCCCCAGTGTTTTTTAGAACGTCCGGCTGGGGAGTTCCCTTCATGTCTAGCAATGCTTCGGCAAACCCTGTGCGCAATACCAGCATATCACCTTGCTCCAACACTACGCTCTGCTGTTCCAGCACCTCAAGCAGCTCTCTGTACCCTATCAACGTTCTTCCCGAACCGAAGGCTCGCACCAGGTCCACTAAAACACCCCGGCCCTGCATGCCATGCGCGGCCAGTGTCTCAATGCCAAGGCGTCTAGCATAGGAATCGTGACGCTGGGAAGGCTCTGCGCTTAAATCCAGCACATCTTGCGCCGCCATGTAGCCATTGTAATAGCGCCGCTCAGGCGAGCCGTCGTCATCACCATCAAAAAGAGCTCCCACATGGGCCAAGGAGTCCCACTGAGTGGAATACTGTAACGATAGCTGGACTTGGTCGTCACTGATGATGTCGTTCAGCTTGGGGTTATGAGTGGAGAGGGGAAAGTTGATGTACTGGTCTTCATCGAGCGCCGTCGGGGTCAATTTCGGTGGTGAACGGCGAGGATTCAGTACTTTCCCACCGGGGATATCCAAGGGCAGAGATAAGCAGAACGTTACGCCCTCCTGGACTTCCTGGACGCCTTTGAGGACCTGCTCTGTCCCGATCAAGTTGACACGCCCCAATTGATCATTGGGCCCGAAATCTCCCCAATTGCTGCCTTCGGGACGTTTCTTCCAGCGCGGCTGATTCATGGTTCATCTCCATGTGAGTCTTGTGCAGCGAGTTCAATGATGCGCTTCAGTTTGCTCCGCTCATGCGCCTGGTGACGCGCAAGCGACTCGTCGCTCCAGCGGTAAAATCCTAGCCCTACCTTGGCACCTAGACGCCCCTTGGCTACATACTCTTCAAGAAGCGCTGCAGGCTGCTGACTTGCATCGAGATCTGGATAGAGATATCGAGCAATATGCAGATGTGTGTCCAGCCCGTTGAGATCGCGCTGGCACAAGGGGCCATTCAAAGCCAGCCGCACACCGATGGAGTACTGCACGATGTCATCCAGCGCTTCAGCCTCTACCACGCCTTTCTCCAGCAGGGAGAGGCATTCACGCATGACCGCATGCTGGATCCGATTGGCAACGAAACCGGGCACGCAAGTCTTCAACACCGCTGGCCGTTTTCCCAACTGCGTCAGCCAACCGCAAGCCTTTTCCACTGTCTCAACCTCTGTGTGGCTACCGGGAACGACTTCCACAGTGGGCACAATGTCCGCGGGGTTAAAGAAGTGAGTCCCCACGAAGCGTTGCGGAACGCGCATGATACTGCCTATTTCGTCGATCGGTATCCCCGACGTATTAGTCATGATGATGGTGGCGTCATTCACGCTGGCCTCGATTTGCGCCACGACCTTCTGTTTGACCTCGACATTTTCGGTCACGCTCTCAATGACGAAATCGGGGACCTCCGTCATCTTCAAATCCGTAGCGAAGCAAGTCGTCGCCGCATGGGTTGCTAAACGCTGACGGCTGGTCTCCAACACATGCGGATTGGTATCCACAACGGTGACCTTGACACCATTCACCGCCATCAACTTAGCCAGTGTGGTGCCCATGGTGCCAGCACCCACCACGACTGCTCGCAAAGCTTTTTCTTGCATCAGCTCTCTCCCCTAGCCTGGAATGGCGACTTATCTCAAACGGCATAGACAAATGTCGCATTGAATAAAATGATTCGCAGGTTAAATATAATCTCACAGTACGAACTTGTGTTCGCTATACGCACACAATAAACCATGACCAACATACCTACAATAAGAGGCCGCTTTCTATGAATGCGCTGGCTAATTTCTTCACTAGGCTCGTTAACCGGTACATGCCTGACCCTCTGGTCATCGCTATCCTCCTGACCGTACTCACTATGCTCCTGGCGGTGCTAGTTCAAGGCACTAGCCCACTGAATGCGGTGCGTTACTGGGGCGATGGCTTCTGGGATCTGCTGGCCTTCAGCATGCAGATGACGGTCATCCTTCTGGCAGGCTATATCCTCGCCAAGACGCCTTTGGTGGATGGTGCTCTCAACCGCCTCGCCGCACGCGTCAAAACACCGTTCATGGCGATTGTCGTCGCCACCCTGGTGGGCGGCATTGGCAGCTGGCTGAATTGGGGGTTCGGCTTGGTAATAGGCGGTATCGTGGCTCAGAAGCTGGCACTCAACGTAAAAGGCTTACACTACCCCCTTGTGATCGCCGCAGCGTACTCGGGTTTCGCCCTTTATGGCATCGGCCTGTCAGGCAGTGTCCCGCTGCTAATCGCCACTGAGGGGCATTTTCTTCAAGATGCCATCGGCCTGATCCCATTAAGCGAAACGATTTTCTCGCCCATCCTCTTAATCACCAGTGCTCTGATTCTGCTCACCTTGCCTTTCTTCAATGCTTGGCTGCACCCCAAGCTGGACAAGGATATCGTTGAAATCGACCCCAGCACTGTCGCAAAGCCTACTGCAGCGCCCTTACCCGGCGACGTGAAAGTCACCATTGCAGAGCGCTTGAATCGTAGCCGGGTGGTAGGTATCGGCATTGGCTTGCTGGGCATGCTGTATATAGCGCTGTACACAGTCGACGGAGGCTCGCTGAACCTCAACACTGTCAACTTCGCCTTTCTGTTCCTGGGGATACTCCTTTTTGCATCACCAGCCAACTACTTGGCCGCACTGGCTGACGGGATCCGCATCGTCTCGGGTATTATCGTGCAGTACCCTTTCTACGCGGGGATCATGGGAATTCTGGTGAGCTCAGGCCTGGTGGTTTCGTTTGCGAATATCTTCGTTGATATCTCCAGTGCCCAAACCTTGCCTATTTGGTCATTCATCAGCGGTGCCATCATCAACCTGCTGGCACCATCCGGCGGCGGTCAATGGGCAGTCCAGGGGCCGGTCATGGTGCAAGCCGCCACTGAAATCGGCGCTTCCCAAGCGGCCACCGCGCTCGCCGTACAGATTGGCGACCAGTGGAGCAACATGATCCAGCCGTTTTGGATCCTTCCGGTGCTGGCCATTTCCGGTTTGAAGTTGCGCGATGTGATGGGCTATATGGTGTTGATCCTGATCTACCTGGGAATCATCTACGGCAGCGCCATGCTTATTTGGGGCTACCTCAGCGCTTAACCACGTTTACTAACTGAGGTTTGCAAATGCCTTTTTTGATAGAGACCTTCGACAAGCCCGATCTCCAGACCTTGCGCCTGGAGGTACGTCAACAACATCTAGAATATCTGGATGCCAACGTGGATATTCTGCTGGCCTGCGGGGCCAAGCTCTCCGATGACGGTGAAACGGCATCAGGCGGCATCTACCTGCTCGACCTGGACAGTCGAGAGGAAGCTGAGCGTTTTATTGAGGGCGACCCATTCCACCAAGCGGCACTATTCGACGAGGTCAAGATCGTGCGTTGGCGGCAGGCCTACCTGAACCGAAAGAACACCCTTTAGGGCAGGCACAATCTTATCGCGACAATACAATGGAGAAATACGATGTTGTTTCATGTAGAAATGGTAGTAAAGCTCCCGCCCGACATGCCGGCCGATCAAGTGGCTGACATCAAAGCAAGAGAGAAAGCCTACTCACAAGAGCTACAACGACAGGGTAAATGGCGCCATCTATGGCGAGTCGCCGGCAGTTACGCCAACGTCAGCCTCTTCGACGTCAATGACAACGACGAACTGCAAGAAGTCATCAGCGGCTTACCCTTGTTCCCCTACATGGATATCCAAGTAAAACCGCTATGCCGCCATCCCTCCTCAATACGTGAGGACAACACATAACTAAGCCCCATCGCCTCGCTGAACTGTCGGCGAGGCTGACTTTCCTACCAACTTCATACTCAATCACCGTGCCTATGCCGAGGAACTCTAATGAGTCAAGACGCCGCTCAAAGCCAAGCAAATCAAATCCACTGCGCTGTGGTGACTGGCGGGGCGAGAAACATCGGCCAGGCGATCGCCTTGCGTTTACAGAAAGATGGTTATCGCGTGATTGTGGTGGATATCGTCGAACCCGAAGCCCAATCACTGCAAGCGGATGCCCACCAAGTCGACCTTTCTGATGCCGATGCGACTCGCCGTGTTATGTTGGATATTTCCGAGCGTTTTCAGGTGACACGACTGATCAACAATGTCGGCATTGTTGCCCCGGCACTGATTGAAGAAGCACAGCTTGAAGACTTCGACAAATTGATGCACCTGAATGTGCGTTCGGCACTGATCTGCACACAGTCGTTGTTGCCTAATATGAAGGCGAACGGTAAGGGGCGCATCGTTCTGAATACCAGCCGAGTGGTACTTGGAAAAGAGGCGCGCACCATCTATAGCGCCACTAAAGGAGCGCTACAATCTATGGCCAGAACATGGGCCCTAGAACTCGCTGAACACGGTATTACAGTTAATTGCGTTGCTCCTGGTCCTATTGCCACAAGCGCTTTCTGGCAAAACAATCCACCCGATTCTGAGCGTGCCCGACGCATAGTCGAAAATATTCCGTTAAAACGCATGGGCCAGCCTGAGGATGTAGCCCAGGCAGTAAGCTTCTTCTGCGACGAACATAGTGGATTTATCACTGGTCAGACGCTTTTCGTCTGTGGCGGTGTCACGGTGGGTTAAGTGTAAGGCGCCTGGGCTCTGATCTATAGACACCCCTTCAGCTGTAATGTGATGTGATGTGCTACAGAGTGTTTAATCCCGGACTGTGCAAGCCCATACCAGATTGATGCGCCCTTAAATGGGGTATGCAAATGGAAAATGCGTCATAACAAGGCGCATGTTCGAATTTACAAGTGCGCTGCTTGCACCTACCCCGCCTTTTTTGCACTATCGCGGTGCAAAAAAGGCGGGGTAGGTGCATCATCCAATCCAAACATTCTTTAAACATTTCAAACGCTCTCAATGGAGTCTACACGGAGACGTTTAAATTGACGCCAACTATATAAAGAGGGGCCTAACAACATACTCCCGCAGACAACAACCCCTTCAATCAACTTACATAGCCAATTTACCCATGGAGTCTCTATCAACAAATAAGCAATTGAAGACAATTACCCATGAAAACACATTAAACTTAATAAACGAAGCTTCTCCATGGCACATTCACGCATAACTTTTTCATATACAAAGGGTTGCGCCGATTAAAAAACATGGTAATCATATACCTGAATCCGTGAAGCCGGCGCCGACACTTTCCCTATCACCGCCAGCGAGCACTTTTTGATCATTCGCCCCGTGCAAGTTGGCTTTCGCAAGCCCGTTATTGCCAAAACCCACCGTGCTGA
>JALUYN010000015.1 GCA_027012915.1 Cellvibrionaceae bacterium | reverse complement strand
AGCGAGTCGTGATAGGCCTGGTGCTCGTAACGGTGAGCCAAATCAGCCAATTCACGCGTGCGCTCTTCGACTTTTTCTTCCAGGTACTCTTGCGCTTCACGCAGATCCTTGTCGCGCTTCTGGATCTGATTGAGCATCTCATTGAAGTCGTCTACGAGAAAACCCACTTCATCCTGCGACAATCGCTCGGCGCGAAGGCTGTAATCTCGGCTGCGGGTGATTCTGCGCGTGGTTTCGGTCAACCGAAAAATAGGATCGGTAAGAATGCGCTGCAACCTGGCAGACAGCAACATGGCCAACGCCAGCGAGATCGCAAAAACCAACGAGACAGCTGCTAAACGAAAATACTGCTGCTTTAGCCAGTCGCTGTTATCAGCCAACACCAGAATACTACCCAGCTGCTCGCCATCGAAAACGATGGGCTGTTTCACGAACCAATAGCCCGACAGGGTTCCGCTCGTACTATCCGGCAAGACCACGGGTAAAATACCATCGACCACCTGATAGCTGGCAAAACGAAAGCCCTCGGGTAAAAACAGTGCTGCGGCCACAATATTGGTATCGGTTCCCAGTGTGGCCAGAGTTCTCGCCGCAGATTCTTCATCCAGAAATGACAGCGCGCCAATACTGTTGCTGCCAATAATATCGGCTTCCGTTTGTAACTGCTGAAATACCTGCGCCCGCGATGAAAACCATTCATTGATGGCAGAACCTGCAACGGCAATCAGCAAAGCCGCACTGGTTACAATTAGCAACAACGCCTGCAGTGAATGTCGCAGTGAACGACGTCCAAGCATTTTCATATTAACTCTCCCGCCCAACAATGGTGGAGAGCTTGAGCAGCTCTGAGCTGAAACCTATGCCAACATCCTTGGCCTCTTGAAGGTTTACAGCAAAGCCAATGCGCTTTTCCCTGCGCACCAACATGATATGAACCCCTTTGATTGGTTGATTACTCTTAGGTGCGGAAGTCATGTCCGCAACGGTGAGAATGGGTAAACGTGTTGCCTGTTCACTCTCATCAACAAATTGGCGTAACTCTTCGCTACTGAGATACAGCAGATCACAGTTAGAGGATTGAGTCAGATCTTCGATAACCAGACGCTTGATCGCTCGCCCGTGGACTTTTTTCTTCCGGATCAGACGATAGCCGTCTCCCAGTAAATCCCGCTGATAGAGGCACATAATCAACGGTTTATTGTTTTCGTCGACACCGGGCCACTGCGACATTTTTGCCAAATTCAATAGGAACGCCGACTTAACCATCTTCTGCCGAGCGTCTTCAGCACCCAGCACGGGAGCGCACAGTAGAGCCAGCAGTATTGCCAGCCTGGGGAGTACAGTTCGCAAACTTGAGGCTCTCATAAGCAAGGCTACAGTTCCGGCTTCCAGGTAATGGATAACCATATTTCACGCTCGGTGCGCTCGGTATTGTGCTGCGGCCCAAAATCGGCGGCGGGATCTACGATAGTATCGTCCAACAGATTATCCACACCCAATCGATAATTCAGTTGTGGAGACAATTGCCCCTCTACAAACAGATTTGTCTGAATAAAGGACTCCGCATCATCGGATGGATCACTGTTGAGGTCGCGACGATTGTCGTTGTAGATAAAGCTCATACCTATACGATGCGAGTCGTTCAGATGATAGTGTGCAAGAACGCTGCCCAACCAGCTGGCGATATAGGGAGTATTGCCATGTGTTGGACTGGATACATCGGTATAGCTGGCCGACAGGCGCATGTCGAAGTCATCACTGAATGAGACATCCAGAACACCTTCAATACCCACCATATCGACGCTTGAAAATGAATTGGCGAAGAACTCGTCGGCGCCATCCGGGGTTGGCATTTCACTGATAAAGTCATCAACGCGGTTGTGGAATGCGGTTACGGTCGTCTTCACACGCTGTGCCGAATAGCCATACGATAACTCATAGGACTTCATACGCTCGGCTTTGGGAATGGGCGCTACAAAGGTGGTACCTTCAAGCACTTTCAGATACTCGCGAGGGCTGGGCGGACGAATACCTGTGCCATAGAGAAACTTCCAGGTATGGCCACCTGGCTGACTGTACACTGCAGCGACTCGGTAGTTAGTGTATTCACCAAAGCGATCAAACTTATCGTGGCGAGTACCCAGAGTTACGCTCAGATCATCGGTAACCTGCCAAACATCCTGAAGAAACACCGCAAAGTCTTCATTGACGATTTTCGGCTCGGCCAACAAATTTCCAGTTTCCGGAACGACCAAAAAACCACGGGCAAAATGGAACAGTCGCTCATATTCGGTTTCTTTGGCCTCATCACGACTCCAGGAGCCTCCAAGCGCCAGTGTATGGGAACCATAGCGCTTAAACAGGGTGGCATTAATACCGGCCATCACAGCACTTTGAAATTCTTCATAACCCTGTCGACGGGTCACTTGCTCCTTCTCAAACTCGCGACCGTCGTTGTCTTGATAGAAAGCATCGACCTCCAGACGCCCCGTCTCGAAATCTCCGACATCATAGGAAGCATTGATTGCCCAATTTTCGTATTCGACAAATCCATCCTGAGTCGGGGGAATAAAGAGAAAGGGCGCAGTGCTTTTGTTGTAGTCCAGCTTTAACGTCAGACCTTCAACAGGACGCGCTTTGATATAAAAGCTCTGGTAGCTCTCATCCAATGGCTGCATCACTTCAGAACCAATAAAGCTCTCGCGGGAATCTCGAAACGCCGCATGCTGGTCCAGATAACTGCCAAACACCTGGACGTTTTCACTGTTGTAGAGCCCGGTGACTTTACTGCGATGATTATCACCGTACTCGGCACTTACCTGCAGTTGAGGCAAGGCGCTGAAATCTTTGGTCTTAACAGAGATAAGGCCACTGAGGGCGTTGGCACCATAGAGGCTCGAAGCCGGCCCCTGAATAATCTCCACGCTCTCAATTTGCTCCAAAGCCAGATTGTCGCCCAGATCGAAGTGACCGTAATAGAAGTGCTGTTGGCGCACACCATCGACCAACAGGATCAGCTTGTCGTTATAGCGCTGTAACATGCCTCGCGACCAGATCGAGCGATGTCTTTTGCGGTATTGGCTGAGCTGAAAGCCTGGAACGAACTGCAGCAGATCGGCGAGGCGACGCACGCCAAAGCGATTGAAATCGCCCTGATCGAAGCGATATACCGTACCGGGTGCCTTACTGGCTTCGGTAGGCAGAAGGTTGGCAGCCTGAAAGACATCCATATTGACCAAGTCTTCCAGACTCATGTCCGCCAACCCGGGTACATCTCCCTCTGCGAGAGCTAACTGTGGGGACAAACCAGACGCCAGTCCCAAGGGCAGACACACACCCAGAATTCGTTGAAATCGGTACACCATTTACCTCATCTGCCTCGGACCTGTCGCTTTAGATTGGTGCAATTTTATCCGAGATACGCCGATGAGTATATCCGCGCCACGCCCCATCCAATTAAAGTCTAACTCCGCAGAGTCGATACTGAGGACGTATAATGTAGGAAAGTAACATCAGGAACGGGTTCCAGTGAGCAAGATTATTACCCCCAAAAGTCATGAGGTTATCCTCGAAGACGAAGACATTATCGTCAGCAAAACCGACCTCAAAGGTCGAATTACCTATGCCAATCGCATCTTTATGCGCATCTCTGGCTACAACGAAGAAGAATCCCTGGGCCACCCCCACAATATTATTCGCCACCCGGATATGCCTCGCGGGGTCTATTACTTTATGTGGAAGACCCTGCAAGCAGAGCACGAGTTTTTTGGCTTTGTGAAGAACCTCTGCATTGACGGCTCCTATTACTGGGCCTTTGCCAACGTCACCTGTGATTACAACCTCGACGACAGAGTCGTGGGCTACTACTCCGTGCGTCGTAAAACACCGGACACCGCCAAGCAGGCAATGACACCCCTCTATAAAGAAATGATCAATATCGAGAGTCGCTGCAGTGCCGCTGCCGCGCCAGAGACCTCCGCCAATTATCTGCTGGAACAGATGGACAAACAGAACACCACCTATGAAAAATACATACTGAGTTTTGTGTAAGGAGCGATTGCCGTGACCAATACCACACTGCCCACGCGGGCCAAGGGCATCAGCTCAAACATTCCCTACATCAACGCACAATTCAAAATTTCCTTTGGCGTTTTCTTGCTGTCCATGCTGTTTATGTCTGGCTACAGCATGTACCACCTGGGCTTCCAGTGGTTGCTGGTGATCGTGCCTATCGGTGCACTGGCATTTACGGTATACGCCTGGCATCATACCCGTAGACCACTCAACACTCTGTGGGAAATACACGAAGTCATTAAGACATGTAAAAAAGGCGAGTTGCACAACCGCATCACCCACACCAAGGGTTTGGGTGAGATCGGCAAGGTGGCCTGGGAGCTCAATGAGTTTCTGGATTTGATCGAATCCTATTTCAAGGAAGTAGACACCTGTTTTCGCAGAATCAGCCAGGAAGACTACTCCCGCCGTACTCTGCCCCAGGGCATGCCAGGCATGCTGCGTAAATCCATGACCAACATCAACGGCGCCATTGACGCCATGGCCGCCAATGTCGAACTGATTTCCTCCAACACTCTGGCTTCAGGATTACACCACCTCAATACCAGTCACCTGGAAGACAATCTGAATCAGTGCCAACAGGATCTATTGAGCGTTTTGAACTCCTTGACTGAAGTCTCGGAGATTGCCGAAGCAAACAGCAGCAGCGCCGACAAGAGCCAACAGAGTGTGCACACTATTGGCAATCATCTGATTAGCATTCGGGAAAACAACGG
>JALUYN010000014.1 GCA_027012915.1 Cellvibrionaceae bacterium | reverse complement strand
AAATCCCTAGAACCCCAATGTGACTTTAGGATGCACACTGTCCAACGCCATACGGATCATGCCTTCCTCTGAAGGACAGTCCATCTTGGGGACATGATACTCACTAACAAAGCCGCCATGAGAAGCGTCGTGTACTTCGGCAATTTGGGGAGTGTTCTCCGTCGCGTTATTTTGGCAATTGCCACCGCATGTGGTCGTCATAAAAAACCCTTGTTCTATCCAAGGTGGGCAGTTTAAACTCTATAGTTACTATAGAGTCAAGCACAGAGATTGAATAAATGAAGATTGGCGAGCTGGCAAAAAAGACGGATTGCTCGGTGCAAACTATCCGTTACTATGAAAAAGAACAGTTGCTGTGCACGACACAGCGTAGTGACGGCAATTTTCGACTTTACGATGAAGCTGCTGTCGAACAGCTGCTATTTATCAAGCTCTGCCGTAACCTGGATCTCAGTTTGTCCGAGATCCGCCAGCTACTCACATTAAAACGCTCACCGGGTGCGCAATGTGATCAAGTCAATCGCATGATGGATACGCACATTCAACAAGTGGAAACGCGCATTCAGGAGCTGGTTCAGCTGCGCGAGCATTTGAAAGTACTTCGCCGCAGCTGCTCCAGTGAAAGGACGATCGAACAGTGCGGCATCTTGCAAACGTTAACCACTAATCAGCATCAGAAGCGGTAACACTTACGCGCTTGAAATCGGACGCCTGTGTTATCGGCGGTGATGTTGCGCGTTTTGATTTGGATAGTATTAAAAATACCAGGTAAACCAGAAGTACCGAAAGTTGCGCAAGCACGCCTTGCCAGGTGGATTTGACGCCAATCCAGTCAATCTCAAAACTCACAGGTAATGGCGTCATACCGATGATGGCCGCCTCCTGTAATGCCGACACAGCTTTGCCCATCAGGACAAATGCCAGCGCTAGCAGCAAGTAGGTGGTGGCTGAAAAGAATTTGGCGATCGGCAGCTTGACGGAAAAGCGAATCAACACCCACGCCAATATGGCTAACAGCAACAAACCGAGCGCAAAGCCACCACCAACAGAAGAATATTGGGTTGATACCGCCTGCGTTAACAGCGATTGATAAAATAATACGGTTTCAAACACCTCCCGGTAAACCGCCACAAATGCCAACGCCACCAGCCCCCACAAGGTGCCAGACTTAAGTTGGGTATCGACATGTTGCTGAATGTAGGCTTGCCATTGTGCAGCCTGGGTTTTGCTATGCATCCAGATCCCAACATAGAGCAGTACCAACGCGGCCAATAAAGCGGCAATTCCCTCCATGATTTCACGATTGGCACCACTGATCGTGATCAACGATTGAGCGGCGATCCAGGTGGCACCACCGGCAAGTAATGCCGCAATCCAGCCTATGTGGACATATTTAAGCGCATCCCGACGCCCGGTTCTTATCAAAACCGTCGTTAAGGCAATGATAACCAGCAATGCCTCCAGGCCTTCGCGCAACAATATGACCAGACTAGCAGTGAATAAAGTTCCTTCGGACAAGGTGGACTCTGATAACAAACGTTGTGCGTCATCCAACAAATGCCGCGTCTCCGCCATTAGCGCACCCAATTCTCCGTTTACGTCGGGGCGGCTGGTCAATTGTCGTAGTGCCATCATGTTGGACTCGATGGATTGGCGCAGTGCTTTGTCATGCGCATCGAGGCTGTTTTCAATCAGTTCAAAACCGTCCAGATAAGCACTGACGGCGAGTTCACTTGCGGTTGAAAAATCTCCCTTCTGATGCGCTTTTTGGGCGGCTTGAAGTCGATTCCATGTGATTGCCAAGGGATCTTGGGATGCCTTGAATAATGCCGAGGGGTTAGCGCGTAAACTCTCCAAAGCTTGTAGGGTTATATCAGGGCGTGCTGCTGCCAGTTGCAGTGGGTTTTGATTAATCAGCTGCAGTTTGGTAATATTCAAATCATTGTGAGTAGGTTCGCTGGATTGAAAAGCGAGTCCACCGACATAGAATGCCATTGACCAACGCTCTTGCTCCGTTAGTTGTTGAAAAGATGGCATGGCGGTGTCGTCAATGCCATTGGTAATGGCGTCGTATAAACCCAAAATTGATCGATTTAATGCCCGCTCTTTATCGGTAAAGTCCGTGGGTGCGGGATCGAGTTGTGCTGCCAGCACTCCGTCACCTTGACCAGATACTCCATGGCAAGATCCGCAGTTAGTCTCAAATACCGGCCGGATTTTTTCTTGAGGTAATATCCGTTCCGGCAGGGATAAATGTGGCATCAATCCCAACAATGTGCCGCGTAGGCTGGCACTCATTTGACGGATCTCATCAACACCTTTCTTATCATGGATGGCCCTCTGCAATGCCATTGCTTGCACTGCGAGTGACTCTGCATCAGCAGTGGCGGCCAGCGAGCTCTTGCTAACAATCAGTTGTGAAAACTCCACCATCTCCTGATATTCATTGTCATTAATTACCTGACCGTTTTTCACCGCTTCGGCATAATCAACGCCTATGTATTCAGCGAGCTGTGCCAGTTGCCGGAGTTGAGTAACGTTGTCTGGGATCTCAGCTTCATTCGCCCCGGCAGATAGAGAAAGTGGCAGCATCAGAAATATGATGGCATGAAGGGTGGCTCGTTTCAGGCGTTGCAATCTGCAATCAAACATCTCGGTGTTCTCTTATTCATGAATCGCTAATGATTATTGATCGCAATTGTATACTCTATAGCCGCTATAGAGTCAAGAGAAGTAAAAATTACAGTCGGTTGGAAACCGTTTTGATAGAGAGGCCTTCCCAAGGCTCGCTCCTTAATCTTACAGAGATCATTGAAGGTGGATTGATACTGGAAAATCATCGACTTAACCGGGTGAGTGACATGCAGATTTGCGAGGTCCACTTAACCGCCGCAACAGGTTCCTGTGTCTTTATTGCCCTGTGACAACTGTATCGGCGGGCATGGTACCGAGCCATAGGAACAGTAGACACAGCAGTCACCGAGCTTCGGCTTCAATAAAACATGGCACTGCTCACACTCGTAGAACCACTGACACGCGTCGGTGGGCATGGATTCTGTTTTTTTATGGCCGCATTCGGGACAAGTCAGCACTGACTGCAAAATCACCTCTGGCATCATGGTGTTTCCGTTTTCACGATGGTCGATGGATAACCGGCATGGGTGGTCGCTTCGACCAATCTGTCAGCGTTGGTCAGGGAATCCTCAAAGGTTACTACGGCTTGCTTATGCTCATAACTGACCTCGGCTTTTGTTACGCCTTGGACCTTGGTGAGTGCCTTTTTGACCGTGATCGGGCACATGGCACAGTTCATGGTTGGCAGATCCAGCGTGATGGTTTGTGGCTTGGCCCAGGCCGAGAAGCTGGCGATGGTGAATACGAGACCGAGAATGATTTTCTGCATGGTTAGCTCCAGAGTGTTCATGCGAACAGAGGAATCCAGTAGGTGCTGGTGACGAGCACCAGCGCCACGATTGCAGCGATCCAGAAAACCATTTGCCGCCGTTTCCGAGTTTGCGGCACAGCGCAGACGGTTCCCGGTTCACAGGTATCGACCGGTCGATAAACCTGCCAGCCAGCCCAACCGAGCAACAACATAACAAGCATGATGAATACGGGACGGTAGGGCTCCAATACAGTCAGGTTACCGATCCAGGCCCCGCTGATACCCAGTGACAGGAGCACAAAAGGCCCAACACAACACAGGCTGGCGACGGTGGCAGCGGTAATGCCACCGATGATAGGTAGCCTTGTGTTGGTGAATGACTCTTTTCCTGCCATCGCCGACTCCACTTTATTGACCTAGTGAAATCAGTGTAAGTCCCGTACCAAGGTACGGAGTCAAGTCCAATGCCTTTTATTGACGAGGAGCAGGTTGGAGGGATTCAACAATAGGACATGCCGCATTGTCAGGATTGGTCCGGCACTGTGTGACGAGCTCTTCCAACACCTGTTGCAGGCGGTGTAGATCGTTAATTTTTTCACGCACGCTGGCCAGCTTTGCTTCGGCCAGCTCCTGGACTTCCGAGCAATGCGACTCGCCCAATGACAGCAGGTTGTTGATCTCCTCCAGCGTAAAACCCAGTTCCTGGGCGCGTTTGATGAATAAAATCCGAGCCAAGGTTGCGTTTGGGTAGGTACGGTATCCCTCTGCGGGTTTGGGTGGTTGACGGATCAAACCACGGCGTTCGTAGTAGCGGATGGTTTCGACGTTGACACCTGCTGTCTTGGCCAGCTGGCCAATGGTGTGGTTTTCGTTCATGACCAGAGCGCTCCCAGCGGGACAGCAAAGAGATTGTCACCAAAAGCCGTCGTATGATCGCCATCGTAGAGCAGGACACCGATTTTAAAGCGCTTGCCGGCCACACTTTGAAAGCGTTTCAAGCCGGTAAAATCTTTCGTGCTCAAGGTTGCCGCCGCTTTGACTTCAATGGCAAAACAATCGCCCATGGCGTTTTCAATGATCACATCGACCTCCACCTTGTCCTTGTCACGGTAGTGGTAGAAGTTCAAGGGCTCCTCGATCCACACCGCCTGTTTGCGCAATTCGTTGTAGACGAAGGATTCCAGCACCAACCCAAAATCACCTGGCTGTTTCAGCAGGCCCTCCCGATTGAGGCCCCGCACGGCGCACATCATGCCGGTATCGACCGAGTGCAGTTTGGGTGTTTTCACCAGGCGCTTATATTCGTTGGAATGCCAGGCCGGCAGCTGTTCCACCAAAAACAACTGCTCCAACAACGCCATGTATTTTTTGATGGTCAGTCGATCCAGCCCAAGTTTAGCGCCCAGTT
>JALUYN010000013.1 GCA_027012915.1 Cellvibrionaceae bacterium | reverse complement strand
AAACCCTGATGAAAAGGCGGGTTGCACAGTATTAAGTCAAAGCGCTTGTCGATACTATTCGCACAATCATCGGCGACTGTTTCGATGTTGAGCGCGTTACTTTTCGCGTTTGCCTGAGTGCAGAGAATGGCCGCTGCGTTGTTGTCCGTAGCCCAGCGTTCCTCAAGAGATGGCCAGTGCTTCGTGCGCAGGCTGATATAGCCGTAGCCGCACCCTAGATCGAGAAGGCTTTTGGGGTTGATTCCTGAATCTGAAAGGTAGTTTTCGGCTGTATCGAGCAGCAGTTGGCTGCCTTTGTCGATTTTGTTCCAGCCAAATACGCCGGGTTTACTTTGCAGTTTCAGGTCGTCTGCTTCGTATATCGTTCTGATTGCAGGGTAGTCCTTGCTGTCGAGCCATTTTGCCGTGTTTCCCGCAGATTTAGTCAGGCTCGCGCGATAGAAGGAGCCGTGCTTTTCTGCAGTGGCCTTGGTGCCAAATAGCTTTGCGGCATTGCTGGTATAACTCTTAATACCTTCGTTTTTGGCGCCGCTGAGGATCAGTTGCCCGCCTTGTTTCAGCAGGTTATAGGCGTTGTTTATAATGTGGTGTGATACCGGACGCTCTTTTGAAATTCGGTATAGCACGCAGTCGAAGGATTGTGGCTCAAGCGCTGTAAAATCGAAATCTGTGTACTGGCATTGCAACTTTCGCTCTTGGCATTTAAGAAATATGTCATAGCGGTTTGTCATCAACAGGATGTCGCCATCTATGGGCATTTGCTCGATCGCCTGAAGTGCGTTTTCATCTGCAATCAGCAGGGTGCGGCTTTGGTTGGAAATGTTCGGTTGAAATAGCAGTGCGACACAGGGATCCATAATCAGCTCTTTTTGACGCTCTTGATTTCTGCTGAGGTTAGGGGGCGGTATTCTCCTGGTTCCAGCGTTTCGTCCAGTTTGATCTCTCCTACCTGAGTTCGATGCAGTTCAGTTACCCGGTTACCCACAGCGGCAAACATGCGTTTCACTTGATGGTATCGACCTTCTTTGATGGTGAGTGTGGCTTCGTTGCTATATAGAACTTCCAGTTGAGCGGGCAGGGTAGCGCGAACTTCGCCATCCAGCATAAGACCTGTTGCGAAGTGCTCGCCGGTATCGGGTGCAATATCGTCCGCCAGGGTTACATGGTAGACCTTGTCGCACTCGCGATTAGGCGCCGTAACGGCGTGATTCCACTGACCGTCGTCGGTGATTAGAAGTAATCCGGTGGTGTCTACGTCGAGGCGCCCGGCTATTTGCAAACGCTCGGCATTGGCTTCATCCATCAGTTCCAGCACAGTAGGGTGCATTGAGTCTTTAGTCACTGACACGTAGCCCAGCGGTTTATTCATCATGAAGTATCGCGGTCCGGGCTTGCCGAGCGGCTCGCCGTCGAGTGCCACCATCTGCTCTTCGGCAATGTGAAGCGCCGGGTCTTTAATGATTTCTCCGTCGATAGTAACTGCGCCGAGTTTCAGGAGGCGCTTAACCTCTTTTCGAGAGTAGTCGGTAATCTGGCTGATGTATTTGTCGAGTCTCATGGGGTATTCGATACGGCCAATAGGGCAGGTTGTTGCCAGCCAAAGCGGTGAAACAGGTCGCAGAAGCAGTCGTCAAACGCTGCGGATACCGAGATCGGAGCTCCACTGAGCGGATGTGGAAATTCGACAGTGCTGGCGTGCAATAGCAATCGTCCCGCGTTGAAGTGATCTTTAAAGTAACGGTTGTGGCGACCACGACCATGTTTGGCGTCACCGATTATAGGGTGATTAATGTGCTTAAGGTGGCGTCTGATTTGGTGCTTGCGACCGGTCAGCGGTTGACACTCTACCAGCGAGTAGCGGCTGGTCAGGTAAGTCTCAATAGCGATAGGGAGCTCAACTTTGGCCAGGGCGCGGAAATGCGTCTGTGCTGATTGCGGGGGCTTGTCTTTTCTCGCTTTGCGATCAGTGTATTTGTCGAGTTCTTCTTTAAGTGCATGATCAATCAAGCCTTGCTCAGGGCAAAAGCCCCTTGTGATCGCGTGATAGGTTTTTCTGACGTTACCATTGCCAAAGGCTGCGCTCAATATGCTCGCGGCTTCTGAGCTGAGTGCGAGGATCAATGCACCGGACGTGGGTTTATCCAGTCGATGCACTGGATAAACGTACTGCCCGAGTTGGTCCCTGACAATTTGCAGGACAAAGCGAGTTTCGTGACGATCGATTTCACTGCGATGGACCAGGAGACCACTAGGTTTATTGATAACAACCAGATGATCGTCCCGGTACAGTAGGGGCAGTTGCTCCATTGCGCGCCTGTTCGTGATCAGAGAATCTTCTGCTCACCAGAGTCCACAGACTGATAAATCAGGGTATTGATTGTCATTGGGCCTACGCCGCCAGGCACTGGTGTATAGGCTGCGGCGCGATCTTTGAGGGGTTCCAGCTCGATATCACCGACACCACCTGGGTGGTAACCGGCATCAACCACAACCGCACCATCTTTGATCCAGTCGGCTTTAATGAATTCTGGCTTACAACGATGTCTGCCTGGCGGATATGCTGTTCCAGATTCTCGGTGCGAGAGTGGCAGATGGTTACTGTGGCGTTGGCATTCAATAGCATGAGTGCCATAGGTTTTCCGAGAATCGGGCTGCGGCCGACAACGACGGCATGCTTTCCTTGTAGCGGAATATCATAGGCCTCTAGCAGGCGCATAATGCCTTTTGGTGTGGCGCAGCCATAGGCGTCTTCGCCCATACTCATGCGTCCAAACCCTAGGCAGGTAACACCATCCACGTCCTTTTCCAACGCGATTGCATCAAAGCAGGCGCGCTCATCGATTTGCGCTGGTACTGGATGCTGCAGCAGAATGCCGTGCACATTTGGGTTGTTATTGAGCTCGTCGATTTTTGCCAGCAGTTGTTCGGTAGTTGTTTCTTCCGGCATTTCTACTTTCAGGGAATCCATGCCAATGCGGGTGCAGGCGTTGCCTTTCATCTTTACATAGGTCGCTGAGGCCGGATCACCGCCGACCAATATGGTGGCGAGGATAGGAGTCTGTCCGCCGCTCTTCTCTTTGAGGGTGGCGACGCGAGTGGAGAGTTCATCTTCAGTTTTCTTGGCTAAGGCTTTTCCATCTAGAACAAGTGCTGGCATCGTGGATCTCTGTCGGTTTTGTGAGTCATAAATGTAAGAAGAGTGTATCTTCCCATAGCCATACGTACAGGCCAATACATTTGCCAATGCAAGGACTAAAGCTGGCGTTTTTTTGTCTGAAATGCTGGTTTTTTTAGCTAAGCCTTTGGTTTAAATGAATAAATTAAAAAACTGTTACAAATAGTGTTGACGGGGTCGGGGGGCATGAGTATTATGCGCACCTCTCGGACGGCAGCGTCCTTGAAAACAGTCGGAGTGTAGCGCAGCTTGGTAGCGCATCTGGTTTGGGACCAGAGGGTCGGGGGTTCGAATCCCTCCACTCCGACCACTTTTTTGAGCCTGGTAAGGCTGTTGCTTTTGGGGCTTATTATTGCGCCCGTAGCTCAGCTGGATAGAGCATCCGCCTTCTAAGCGGATGGTCGCAGGTTCGAATCCTGCCGGGCGCGCCATTCGCTGCCTCAACGGATACCCCCTATGGTGGGCGTAGCTCAGTTGGTAGAGCCCCGGATTGTGATTCCGGTCGTCGTGGGTTCAAGTCCCATCGTCCACCCCATATTAAAAGCCCGCAAGTCTTTGATTTGCGGGCTTTTTCTGTATTTGGCTTGTCATATTTCTGTCATCTTGTATTGCTAAAGTTCGGGAAAATACTGCACCTGAAGGTCGGGTGTTTCCGATTGCTGATATGAGCTGGTGATGTCGAGCATATTATTAAAGTCCAAGCGAACTGCGTTATTGAGGCTGGCTGCAGGACCGGTGTTGGTTTTGGTTCTGGCGCTGATTGGTTTATCGACTCAGTTATATTTCCTCTATTTCCAACACAACAACCTGGTTAAGGTTCAGGCGGCTGCGAAAGTGGCGTCTGATCTCAATGTTTCCCTTGAGACCCAGTCGCGGTATTGGTCTGGCTTTCTGGTTCATTTTCAGGGGGAGGATAGTCAGTTGCGCTGGGATCAATTTCGCGAAAGTGAGCGCAGGACCCTGAGTTATGCGAATCAATTACTGGTTGCTGCTGAATCTGACGCGATTAAGGAAAAGGTCCGGCATATAGTCTACTCGCTCGAGGTATTGAGGTTCAGCTATCAGGAGGCTAGGAACTCTCTCGTCAGTGGTGCTGCTGATGTGACGACTACGGCGTTGACCGTACATGAAATAGATAGCGTGCCGATTCAGTTGATCAAAGAGGTCGATTCAGAGATTCGATCCATAGCAAATCGTACGTCTTCACAATTCTGGGACAATGGCCGTCAGTTGACCCTTGTTCTGGTCGTAATGCTAATCGTTTGCTCTGTGGTCTATCTCAGGCTTAGTAGTGTATTCACCAGTCGCTTGCTGGATCGAGAGAACGATGCTCAGCGCGATGTTCGCTGGTTGCTGGATCACGATTATCTGACCAGGCTTCTCAATCGTCGAGCTTTTACTCGTTGTATGGCAGAGATGATTGATCTGCGCCAGTCTTTTTATTTAGTGAATATAAAGCTCGATGGTGTTTCTCAGGCGGCGCATGCTCAGGGACAGTCTGTACAAGATGATTTGATCTGTATGGTCGCTCGTCGATTAGAGGGTCAAAAGCGCGCCCAGGACGTATTGGCCCGCTCAGTCGGAGAGGAATTTACTCTGATTGTAGTCAGCGACGAAGAG
>JALUYN010000012.1 GCA_027012915.1 Cellvibrionaceae bacterium | reverse complement strand
AGATCAACCGCAAGAGTGTGATCGTGCTGGGCGAGGAAGGCAGGAAACAGTACAAGATCTCGCCGGAGTTACTGAGGCCTCTGCGTGACGTGAAGTAGGTCAACTACGTCGTAGGATGAACGCTTACATATCTGGCGCGATGGGAGGGGGCATCGTCACTGCTCTTTTCTCATTGACGTTAATCTTTATTCCACCTCTTGCTCGCATCACTGAAAGTATTACTACTAAAATTCGCAACGAGGATTATGTGCAGGCGGCGCGTGCCACTGGCGCAAGCGTATTTACCATCATTCGTGTTCATGTGCTCAGTAATGTGCTTGGTCCTGTACTTATCTATGCTTCAAGTCTGCTTAGTGTCGGCATTGTCGTTGCTTCTGGTCTCAGTTTTTTGGGGCTTGGGGTCAGCCCGCCTATTGCCGACTGGGGGCTAATGCTTAACGCACTACGTGAGGCTATCTATGTAGCTCCGACCAATGCCGCGTTGCCTGGCGTGATTATCTTCATCACTTGCATGTCTTTTAACTTGCTCTCAGACAGTTTGCGTTCGGCAATGGATGTGCGTCTTTAATTGCGTTTTATACTCCGCTGTATTGTGCATTAAAAATAAGGATAACCGAGAATGACTCTTCCAAAAGTAGTTTTTATCGGTACTGGCGGTACGATGTCATCGCTAGGTAAAGACAGTCTAGATATACTTGACTACAGTGCCAATGATTCACGGTTACATGCAAGTCAGATTGTAGAACGCATCCCTGAACTGAAAAATATAGCTGAACTGATCACTGTCAATTACAACAATATCATTAGCAGTCAAGTTTACTTCCCTGAGTGGCAGGATCTGGTGATGCAATGTCATCAGCTTGCCAATGATATCCCCGATCTGGCTGGCATTGTTATTGGTCACGGCACGTCTTCGCTTGAAGAAACTGCTTGGTTCCTCAATTTAACCCTTAAAATTGACTTACCTGTCATCTTAACCGGCTCGCAGAGACCTATTAACGCGCTCTCCAGCGATGTCGGCATGAACCTAGTCAATGCTGTGCGTGTCGCAATCAGCCCTGTAGCGCATGGCTGTGGTGTGATGGTGTTGCTCAATGACGAGTTACATGCTGCACGCGAAGTGACTAAGACCAGCACTACTCGTCTACAGACGTTTCAATCGCCTGTTACTGGGCCTTTGGGACATGTTGATGGAGGAAATGTAAACATATATAGGCGACCTCTGAGGCGGGTTGCACCCAATACCGAATTTTATATAGAAGAGTTGGAAACACTACCGAGGGTTGATATCTCTTATGCCTATGCCGGTTCCGATGGTAAGGCGGTAGATGCTTTTGTCAGCGCTGGAGCAAGAGGCATTATTTCGGCAGGCTTCGCGCCTGGTATCACCACGCCAGCCGAAACTCTGGCGCTTAATAATGCTGCTATGCACGGTGTCGTAATAGTCCAATCGACCCGTGCTGGAAGTGGCAATGTATATCGCGGTAAACGTTTGAGAGAGGCGGGCTTACTAGTAGCTGATAACCTTAATCCGCAAAAAGCAAGATTGTTACTTGCTTTAGCGTTGAGCGTAACCCGTGAAACCGATGACATCTTACGTATTTTTTCTGAATACTGATATTTAGGAGTTTTTATGTTGACGGATACCGTCTCCTTGGAAAAAGAATTCGAAGCTTGTCTAGCGCGCCATGGCATTTCTATTCCGGGTGGGCGCAGAGAGGTAATGTTTCAGGCTTTCGTCGATTTCCGTGCCCTGCTTGCCGAAATGCCTAGTGAACTTGAGTCGACGCTGGAGCCCGCATATATCTTCGCACCTGGTAGACACAGCAACGAGGTATTTAGAAATGAAAAATAATGAACTGGAAAATTTAACGATTGCGGAAGTTGGGCGCGAACTGCGTAGCGGGCATTTATCACCGGTAGAGCTTACCCAAAGTTATCTTGAACGAATCAAGCGTTATGACGCATCGCTACATTCGGTTGTTCTATTAACTGAGGAGCGAGCGCTAGAAGATGCTCGCCGTGCCGAAAGTGAGCTAGCTCGTGGGCAAGATCGTGGCCCTATGCATGGCATTCCTTATGGCCTCAAGGATATTATTAACAGTAAGGGAATCCGTACTACCTGCCAGTCTCGCCTTCTTCTAGATAACGTGCCTGGTCAAGATGCTGAAGTGGCACGGCGACTCCATGAGGGTGGTGGTGTATTACTAGGTAAGATGACGACCCACGAGTTTGCTATCGGTGGACCATCGTTCGATCTTCCTTTCCCACCAGCTCGCAATCCGTGGAATAAAGATCATTTCACTGGCGGTTCGTCGAGTGGTTCCGGTGCTGCTGTAGCTGCGGGGTTTATGCCATTGGCTCTAGGCACCGATACTGGCGGCTCGATCCGCCTGCCAGCGGCTTATTGTGGCATCGCAGGTATAAAGCCAACCTATGGCCGAGTGAGCCGCCGGGGTGTGGCACCACTCTCTTTCTCGCTCGACCATATAGGGCCTCTGGCCTGGCGTGTAGAAGACTGTGCGTTGGCGTTACAGGTCTTAGCCGGATACGATGCCAGCGACCCTGGCTCAGCAGACCAGGAGGTGCCAAATTATCAGGTTCAGATGACGGGCGATATACGTGGTCTGAAAATAGGTTATTTACGCCAGTTCCATGACGAGGGCGCTGATCCGGAGATGGTTGCCGGAATGGATGCTGCCATTGAGAAGCTCGTAGAGCTGGGGGCAGAAGTGTCTGAAGTAACCCTGCCTTCCATGCGACTTTTCCAGGCAGTACAGCAGACTATTCTCTCGGCCGAAGCATTTAGTATTCACGCGCAGCATTTGCGGGAACGCCCAGAACAATATTGTCGCAATAGTTTTGAGCGCATGGGCATGGGATGCTTCGTAACAGGGGAAGATGTGATTAACGCCCAGCGGGTGAGGCGACAATTGACTGCTGCAGTAGACGCTGTGTTTAAAGACGTCGACATTATAGCTTGCGCTTCGGTGCTAGCGCCTGCATCGCGCATAGAGGATGTAGAAGTGGTTCCGTTCCGCAGTCAGCCACCTGTAACCGCGCCATTTAATGCCACAGGCCATCCCGCTTTGTCGTTGTGCTGTGGTTATAGTCAGGCAGGTTTGCCGCTATCGCTGCAACTAGTCGGGCACTACTTCGACGAAGCTACTCTTTTCCGTGCAGGGTATGCCTATGAGCAGGCTACCGATTGGCGCTTACGACGACCTAAACTTGAAAATACTGAAATATAAAATCCTGTGAGTTGATTTTGGTGATGTCATGAAAGTGATGCCCGCCAAGACCTGAAATGGGAAGAGCAAATTGACAACACCTGGCTAGTGCCGGTTGAGATAAGTTTTCGCCAGTATTCGCAGGCGGTTGGCGTCAAAGCTCGGATCGTGGCCCGCATGGACGATGTTCACCGGTAGGGTTATCAACCGCCGCATGGTATGGATATAGTCGTCGATGTCCGAATCGGGGAAGTTGTCCAGCAGCGGGCCATTGTAGATAGCATCCCCGGAAAACAGGGTGCCGGTGTTGGGCTCCCAGAGACCAATACTGCCGGGCGAGTGGCCTGGCAGATGCAATACTTCGAAAGCGATGTCCCCCAGGTCAATGATGTCGCCCTCGTTGAGCAATCGCGTGGCGGTCGTCGGGGGAGTGCGGAAAGTCAGTGGGTCGAAGCCCGGTTCAGGGAGGGCGTCAATCAAACACTCGGGCACCTCGTAGCCCGCTTGCTGGAGATCCGTCCGCAGTCCCAGTGGCCAATGATGACTGCACAGTAGCGGGAAGTCCTCGGGTTGCTCCAAACCCTTAATTTCCAGAGGGTGAGCCAGTCGATGGGAGAATTCGTGCAGGCTACCCATGTGGTCCAGATGGCTATGGGTGGCCACGGCAAGCATGGGTTTGTCGATCAGGCTGGCGATGGCCCGCTTCAAGCTGCTAAGACCCATGCCAGCATCGATCAGCAGATCCCTGTCGCGGCCACGCACATGCCAGATATTGCACTGAAACACGCGGGCGACGTGAGGTTCCCACAGTCGGGTAATGCGATCGTCAACGCGCTCGCGAGCAAACCAGTGGTCGGCTACTTTCATGCTTGCCAAGCCTCTATTAGGGTATGGGACTTACTGCGCGCACCGAAAATACCCCCTTCATTATCCAGCATGGCCAGCGCGGCTTGATGCAACTCCGGGTCGCCCGCGCCACAGCAATCTTCAAGCACCAGACAGTCGTAGCCCCTGTCGTTGGCCTCGCGCAGCGTTGAGTGCACGCAGACATCGGTGGTCACGCCGGTAATGAGCAGGTGACGAATGCTCGCCGCACGCAGTATCTGGTCCAGGTCCGTGGCGTGAAAGGCGCCATTGCCAGGCTTGTCGACCAGAGTCTCTCCGGCTTCGGGTGCTAGCTCGGGAATAATATCGCACCCTGCTTCGCCTCTGACTAGAAACCGCCCCAGCGGCCCCTGTCCGCCCACTGGCGTACCCATGGCTTCGGCCCGGGCCTGTTTAGTGGGATGCAGATCGCTCAGATCCGGCCGGTGAGACTCACGGGTAAAAATCACCTTCACCCCTTGCATCCGGGACTGGGCCAGAAGGCTTTTCATGGGGGCGATGGCCGCCCGTGTGGACACCAGAGAGTTGCCCATCTGGGCAAAGTAGCCCTCGGGGCTGAGAAAGTCCGCCTGCATGTCGATCACCAGTAAGGCCGTGTCCTGAGCTGACCAGGTCCCGCTTAGTGGCCAGGCGTAGGGCGACGATCCGCTCAAGGCTTGCCAGCTCATTGGTAATCCCCCCGAAAAACAGCGGTGATCGAAAGTAGAATTTTCCGTAAGCTACACGCAGGGAGATTCTGCATGAAGAAGTCACGTTTTTCCGACAGCCAGATTCTGTC
>JALUYN010000011.1 GCA_027012915.1 Cellvibrionaceae bacterium | reverse complement strand
CAACTACGAGGATCGCTATGTGATTCCATCGGCGCACCGCGAAGACGCTATGAGTGAAGCTTTTGCTGAGCGCGGTGGTTGTGGTTTCAGTTTTGGCAACGGTTGCTCTGATGGCGATAGTGAGCTGAATATGTTTGGCGGTAAGAAAACCAATCGCCGTGACATTATCGACACCGTTCAGGTTTGGGAGGACTGATCATGCAGATTTTAAAAATCATATCTCGCTTGATGGACTATCCGACGGCGGTACTCCAGGAAAACCAGAAAGAGCTGATCAGCTTGATTCGCGCGGCCCGGGAAATTTCCCCGGCCATGCGCGAGAAGTTGGTACAAACCCTGAACGCCATTTACAGCGAAGATTTGATGGACGCTCAGGAAAACTACACCAGTTTCTTTGATCGCGGTCGATCGCTGTCGTTGCTGTTGTTCGAACACGTGCACGGTGAGTCCCGTGATCGTGGTCAGGCGATGGTGGACCTGATGGCACAGTATGAAGCCCAGGGTTTCTCCATCAATGTTCGCGAGCTGCCGGACTACATTCCACTGTATCTTGAGTTTCTGTCTACTCAGGACGACATTGAGGCGCGCACCGGTATTGCCGATGTCGCCCACATCTTCGGTTTGCTCAAGACCCGTTTGGAAGAGCGTGAAAGCCCCTACGCGAATCTGTTTGCGGCCCTGATGCAGATCAGTGGTGTAACCGTGGACGAAGAGCAATTAAAGCAACAGGTTGCGGGTGAGGAGCGTGATGATACGCCCGAAGCGTTGGACAAGGTTTGGGAAGAAGAGGCGATTACCTTTGGCATGGGTGATAACGCTGACGGCTGTCCAACTCAAATGTCCGGCCGACCCGCAGTAGCGAAACAACCCATTGAAGAGGCGGTTCACTTTGTGAATGCCGCCAGTAACTCTTAAAAGAGCTAGGAGAATTTCCATGAATACCAGCGATACACTCCTGTTTGGTTTTTACCCTTACATCGCTCTGGCCATCTGCGTTATCGGCAGTTGGATACGCTACGACCGCGAGCAGTACACCTGGAAGGCCAGTTCTTCACAGGTACTGCGAACCTCGGGTATGCGCATGGCGAGTAATCTGTTTCACGTCGGTGTGATTTTTGTTTTGGCGGGTCACTTTGTGGGCCTGCTATTGCCAGAGTCGATTTATCACCACGTGATTTCAACGCCTAATAAACAACTGTTAGCGATGGTGTCTGGTGGTTTCTTTGGTGGTCTGTGCTTTATTGGCCTGAGCATGCTGATCTACCGTCGCCTCACCGACTCTCGTGTGCGTGCTTCCAGCACGACCTCGGATATTCTGGTGCTGGTGGTACTTTGGGTACAACTGGTTCTGGGACTGTCCACTATCGTTGCTTCGACCCACCATATGGATGGCTCGGTAATGGTGATGTTGGCGAACTGGGCGCAGAGCATTGTTACTTTCCAGCCTAACGCTGCAGCGGCGTCCATCGCACCGGTGAGTCTGGTGTACAAACTGCACGTGTTCCTGGGTATGACACTGTTTGTACTGTTCCCATTCACTCGTCTGGTACATATCGCCAGCGGTATCAGCGCACCGGTGAAATACATGATGCGCAACTACCAGATTGTGCGCAGTAAGTAACGGTCAGGTTGAGGGTTATCTCGCTGGGTTGCTGGCGGGATAACCCGAATGAATTATCTCGTGAGAGTTTGACTCTCCAAAAACTACGGATTGAATTGGCTATGTCTTGTCCATCTTCTGCGACTGCTCCAGCAGCGCCAACCTATGAAATTAATCCCATTGTTGTAAATGGTGAAACCATTGCCGAGAGCGAGATTGCTCAGGAAGTCCAACATCACCCATCAGATTCCGTAGAGCAAGCGATCTGTGAGGCGTCCAATGCCTTGATCATTCAGAGTCTGTTGAAGCAACGAGCTCGCCAGGAAGGTTTGCTGCAAGAGCAGGCAGATGCGGTACAGGAAGAGAACGCTATCAGCCAGCTCCTTGAGCGAGAAGCCTACGCGCCTGCTGCCACAGAGGAGGAGTGCCAGCGTTATTTTGAAGCCAATCGTAGCCACTTTTGTTCTTCGCCGTTGGTAGAGGTCAGCCATATTCTGCTACCGGCAGCGCCAGACGACGTCAAAGCGCGCATAGAACTCAAGGAGCAGGCCGAGGCCCTAGCCTTGCAATTGTGCGCCAATCCTGGATTGTTCGCGGAGTACGCTGCTCGCCATTCTGCTTGCCCCTCCAAAGAAACAGGTGGTTCATTGGGCCAGTTGAGTAAGGGGCAGACGGTGACAGAGTTTGAAAAGGCGGTGTTTAACCTGGAAGAGGGGGTTGCTGAACATCCGATAGAAACACGCTACGGCTATCACGTTGTCCTGGTGCACAGAAAAGTCGAAGGTCAGCCATTGGAGTATGCCATGGTCAGCGATCGCGTGCGTCAGTACCTCAATGAAAAGGCGCAGCGCAAAGCTATCAGCCAGTATTTGCACGTGCTGCTCGGCGAAGCTGAAATTGACGGTTTTACACCACAGATTCCAGGGTCCCCCTTACTTCAATAAGTTCTGCTTCTGTTTACCCTGATCAGCCAAGTCATTTTCAGTAAGTGGCTTGGCGTTTCAATAAAAGGCTGTTAGCATTCAGTCATATTCTACTTTTTAGTGCCTGATTCCAGCCCCGGTGCAGCCTGACACGGTTGATACCAATGACAAGTGTCAAACACAGGGCAGGGTTAAATAAGGGAATCTTTCCCAGTACGCAAAACATTGGCGATATCAGGCTAATAATTTAAGAGCGATCTCATTAACTGGAATTCTTCGAGTATTCGTTTATTTTTGTAGTTAGTTCAGTGTGTTTTAACTTTGTTGGTTGAACCTATGCATTAGGGCTTGGATCGGCCATTCGGTTGTCTATTTTTCAAATTTAGATCACAGGCGCTAGCTCAGACTGATGGCTCGTATGGTATGACTGCATTCATGTGGTTTATTTGAATGTATCGATTTCTTTGACAGTGAGGCATTGATTTGCAAACAACGGTTAAAAAATGGTTCAAGGATAAAAACTACGGTTTTCTGTCCAACGGTAATGGCCCGGATATCATGGTACGTAAGTCCAATCTGGAAAATTGTCAGTATTTGAAGCCCGGCGTAACGGTGGAGTTTGAGTGTCACGCTGAGGAGAAGGGGTTGGTGGCCAAAAAGGTTAAGCTACTTCCCAAGAGTCGCGGTCAGGGCGGTAACCATGGCAATCATGGGAATGGCAATCACGGTAACAACTATCGTCAGCCCAATGATAACCGCAATATTTTCGGTGTAATGACCTAATAGTCTTCGATTTATTAGGTCTTGATACTTAAAAGGGGCGGCTCGCTTACTGCGCCCCTACCGCTCTGAGACAGAAGCTTTGAATGGCTTCGATAAGGTCTTGTTGCGCGATTTCAGTGTTGTCCTGCACCGCTACAGTGAGTGGTCTTACCAACGATTCCGAAAGCGCCCCCACAATAGCCGCGGCACTCAGGCTCGCAAGTTGTGGCGTGAATTCACCAGTTTCAATGCCACTTTGAATGAGCTCCGTGTATATATCGGCGTACGCCTGTCGGTAAATTAAGCGTTCTTTTTCTACGGCCGGATCTACCGGCTCAGCTATCAACGCGTAGGCCATCTGCCGGCCCTGGATGGCCCGTTGTGCGAACACATCAATGGCGTGCAACAGTCGTTCAGTTGAACTCTGAGAAGTATCGCTGAGCGCCGCTTCTCGTACTTTTTCTACTTCGCGCACAGTCGCAATTCGGAATACTTCCGCGCATAGGTCTTCCTTGGACTTAAAGTGTTTGTAAAACGAACCTGTAGCCTGGTCGGCGCGGCGCGCAATCTCACTGATCTTCAACCCCTGAAAACCCCGTTCTGACACCAGTGATACCGCAGCATTAAGCAGTTTTTGCCGTTGTGCCAGTTTATGCGCGCGGGTTTTTTCGGTAGGGCGATAAGCCATAGCAGATGTGTCTTTCTGTGCGGGTGGGCAAAAGTACCACGTTTTAATCTTCAGATCCTATATTTGAAATTGCTCGAGCTGAAAGATCTTAGTTGGAGCAATGGCACTGATTGACAGTAGGTGTGAATAGTGATTCACTTTATCAAAGTGTGAATTATAGTTCACTTTATCAGAGAGGGCGCCGTCAATGGCCAATCATTCAATAGGAACCCCATATGTCCGCCGATAGTAAAGCCACAGTTGCAACGCAAACCCCTGGAAGCAATTTCAAACCATCGAATGCCTACTGGGCGGAGACCCACGACGTGGAAAATCAGTCTCTACCTTTGCAGAACTACAACCTCTATGAGGAAGACCAGGCCCTGCAGGAGGCTGTAGCTATTCACGGTGCCATGTGGGCAGAACCCGAATTCAAGCGTTTGGGCGCAATTACCGGATCCGATGAGGTGGTGGAATGGGGCTTTCAGGCCAACGAGAATAAGCCAGTGTTCCATACTCACGATCGCTACGGTCGGCGTATCGATGAAGTGCGATTTCACCCTGCGTATCACAATATGATGGAACTGTCGGTGAAAGAGGGCATTCACGGTTCTCCATGGAGCGATCCCAAATCTGGCGCCCATGTCGCCCGCGCTGCCAAGTACTATATGATCAGCCAGGTTGAGGCGGGACACTGCTGTCCCATCACCATGACCTCGGCTGCCATTCCAGCGTTGAAGAATCAACCGGACCTGTTTGAGTCATGGGCACCCAAGATCCTTTCAGACCAATACGACTCTCGTAACATTCATCATAGCCAGAAAACCGGTTTGACCATTGGTATGGCCATGACCGAAAAGCAGGGTGGCTCAGATGTGCGCCGCAACTCTACCCGTGCTTATCCCGTTGCCGAAGCGGGACCAGGTAAGCTCTATGAGCTCG
>JALUYN010000010.1 GCA_027012915.1 Cellvibrionaceae bacterium | reverse complement strand
GTTAACAGGCCCTAGTGCGCGACTGGCAGGGGTTGCGCCACCAATGCAGTAGCGCTGGATTTACTACATATGCTGTTGGTTGCTCAACCACAGCGTCTGGTAGGGCTGCAGAATGATACTGTCATGGTGATCTTGAAAAGTGTTGCCACTGATAAGATCCATCCACTCCTCGGTATTTACCAAATTGATGCGCGACAGATGTACTTCTTGTGGCTGATCAGAAATATTGTTCAGAACAAAAATGCACTGGGTGCGATCCATGCTGTGACGCCAGAAGGCAAATACCTGTTCACTGACATGCAGCGTAAACTGAATAGCGTTGGGATGAAATGCCGGTTGTTTGCTACGAATGCCAATCAGGTTTTTAAGAGCTTTTAGTACTTCGAGATGATGGCGTCCTGAATCGGCCAGTGCCTCATTGAGTTCCGGCAATTGCCAATAGTGACGGTTGATGTGGCGATTGTGACCGGTGTGTTCTACGCGATGGTAGTCGTTTTCTGTACCCAGTAAGCTGTGAACGTAGAAGGCCGGCACACCTTCCAGAGCCAGCATAATCGCGTGGGCGCATATAAAGCGAGCCTGTTGGAATTGATCCGGGCCGCTGGTGGTGCCCTTCATGGCGTCAAACAGGCTGATGTTGATTTCGTAGGGGCGGCTCTCGCCGTTGGTCAGCGAGCGCCGCGAGATTTTTCCGCCAAACTGCTCCATGGTGGAAATCAGTGTATCTACTTCGTCATCGGTGAGTATGCCTTCGGCAGGACGCAGGCCAATGCCATCGTGACTTGCCATAAAGTTAAAGTAGGTAGTGCCGTGGCGCGCCGGGGGCATGCCCATCATCCAGTTGTTCAAATATTTGCAGTTGCCGCTAACCAAGGTGTTGAGAAGCAATGGTGGCAGTGAAAAATTGTATATCCAGTGGGCTTCGTTGGTATTTCCGAAGTAGGATAAGTTCTCCTGATTCGGAATATTGGTCTCCGTAATGATTATGGCTCTGGGTTCGACGTGTTGAATCAGAGTGCGCAGCAGCCGCACAACCTCGTGGGTCTGCGGCAAATTCAGGCAGTTGCTACCCGGCTCTTTCCAGAGAAAGGCAATGGCATCCAACCGGAAAATGGTGATGCCCTGATCCAGATACAAGCGCACAATTTTACAAAATTCCAGCAGCACCTGGGGATTGCTGAAATCCAGATCGACTTGGTCATGGCTGAAGGTGCACCAGACGTACTGGATGCCGTCAGGCGTCTCCACAGGGCGCAGCAGATCGTTGGTGCGAGGTCGGACAACTTGGCTTATGTCGGCGTCGGGTTCAGTAGTATAGAAGTAACCTTTGCCGGGTTCTTTGCCGAGCATGAAATTTTCGAACCACAAACTGCGCGAGGAACAGTGGTTGATGACCAGGTCTGACATCAGCTTATAGTCTCGAGCAATGCTGCGGACATAGGTCCAGTCACCCAGGGCGTCGTTGACTACGGCATAGTTAATGACGGAAAAGCCGTCGTCCGAACTCCAGGGAAAAAATGGCAATATGTGGACGATACTGATGTGATCTTTCAAATGGGTATTGAGAAATTTATGCAACGTCAGTAATGGTTTTTCGCCTTCCTGCTGAACTGTATCGCCGTAGGTGATTACGGCGATGTCGGACTCGTCCCAAAGGTTCTGGTGAGGCTGCACTTTGTGGCACTCTTCATTAAGGCGCATGACTTGCACCAGCTCGTTCACCAGCGGTTGGTGTTCTCCGTCCGGGTAGAGAAATTCAACGTGATTTCGGATTTGAAACACGACGTCGTCGAGTATTGAAGTGTCTTTCATAGATCTGCCAGTCGTTGTTATGCCACAGTGGTGTATCGTAAATTACAGAGTTTTGGAAAATTCTTCGAAGTCGGCTTCTACCGCTTCCTGCAGCTGCTCAAAAATATCGGGAATGGCACTTTGTACGCGGCTCCAGCTTGCAATAAACGGTGTTTCCATCGGGTTATCGAGAAAGCGTTTGCCGGCCTTCATAATGTTCTTGGAGAACAATTCCACGGCACTTTCTTCCTGGTGAATATCCAGTTTTAAACCGTTGATCTCCGCGTCGTTCTTGTAGGTCTCCACAAAGTCGAGGGCGATTCGAAAATAACTTGCTTTGATGGAGCGGAAAGTCTCTTTATTGAAGACCACGCCATAGGTGGCGAGCTTGCGGAATACGGCTTTGGAAATGTCGATGGACATTTTGGATAGACCACCATCGTCGTTGTCCGCTGACAGATCCTGATGTTTATGGTCGTAGATGTCAGCAATGTCTACCTGACATAGACGGTTGGTGGCGTAGTTGCGCTTCATTTCCGATAGCACACCGATTTCCAGTCCCCAGTCACTGGGAATACGGATGTCGGTAATAACGTCACGTCTGAAAGAAAACTCGCCGGCCAGGGGATAGCGATAGCTGTCGAGATAATCCAGGTAGTCCATGGGGCCGATGGTTTTCTTCAGAGCGCGAATCAGGGGCGTTACCAGTAAGCGGCTGACGCGTCCGTTAATTTTTCCATCGGCGACTCGGGCGTAATAACCTTTGCAGAATTCGTAGTTAAAGTTGGGGTTGGCTACCGGATAAATCAGTTTGGCCAGTAGACTGCGGTCATAGGTGACGATGTCGCAATCGTGTAAAGCAATGGCTTCGGCTTTGCCAGAGGCCAGGGCATAACCCAGGCAGTACCAAACGTTGCGGCCCTTGCCCAGTTCTCGCGGCGCGAGACCTTGTTCTTTGAGTTTGGCATCAATGGCTTGCAGTCGTGGTCCTTCATTCCAGAGTACCCGGTGGTGTTGTGGCAGCTCATCAAAAAATGTCAGGGCGTGGCGGTATTGGTCCTCGCTGGCGCGGTCCAGACCGATAATTACTTCGTCCAGATAGGTGGCGCCTTTCAGTTGTTGGACTATGTGAGGCAGGGCTTCACCCTCCAACTCAGAATAGAGCGATGGCAATACCAGTGACATGGGGCGCTTTTTGGCAAAGCGGTGTAGTTCTTCTTCGAGATCGTCCAATGATCGGTGCGACAGATTGTGCAGGGTAGTGATGATTCCGTTCTGATAAAAGTCGCCCATGTCGGTTTCCTTTAAGTTGGTTGGGGTATGTGTTGTTGCAGAATTTGCTGCATCGCCTGGTTCCATCCCTCCGGCCCCAGACCTTCGGTAATGATGGTTTGTTGCCGTCCCTGGACAGCCAGCGGCTCGTGTTTTGGGGAGCGGATGACGACGGCAATGTCGGCGCTCTTGAGCATGGCAATATCATTGCCGCTGTCGCCCAGTGCGATGGTCAATATTCCTGTATCGGTTAAGCAATTTGTTTGCCACTCTTTGAAAAACAGGTCTTTGAGGGCTTGCAGGCTCTGACCTTTATCGGTCTTTGCCATGATGTGCAGAAAGCGACCGCCTTGCAGGGCTTGCAGGTTATGGGCTTCCACCGCGGCAATCAGCCGTTGTTTGTCTTCATCGGTTCCCTGCCACAGCAGTGGCTCGCTAAACAGACGCTGCTTGGCCAGTCGCACATTCTCCAATGGCAGGCCGGTGGCTTGTTGCAGTTCTTCGGCGCTCAAGTCGGCAAAACCCTTGATATTGAACTCTTGTTTCAGGGGAGCCAGAAATTCGCAGATCTCGGAATAGTTGGCACCAAAATCGATCAAGTAGTTGTCGTTATCAAGTGTGGCGGACTCGGGGGGCACTTGAAAATAGCCCTTGGGAATTACAATGCCCGAGCCGTTTTCTACGATAAAGGGGTGGCGATTGTTGAGCTGTTCGCGCAGTAGCGTCACTTCGCTCAAGGTTTTACTGGTGTTGATTACCACCGGGATACTCTGCGCCTCGATCTGCTGTAATGCTGGCAAGGCGGCTTCAAAGCTGTAGCTGTAGTGATCCAGCAGAGTGCCGTCGAGATCGGTGGAAACGAGAATTTGAGGTTGCATAATCCAGAGCCTGTTACGTTTTGGGAAGCTGTAGGAGGTCCAGAGTAGCGATTATTCTGATGCCCTGCATTAGTGATTTCTCGTTTTAGAATTGCCTGTCTTATTGTGGTGCATTCAATAGGGGCTATTTTTTTTGTGTGCTTTTTTGGTGCAATTAGTCTTGAGGATAACCACCGAAAATGTCAGAAATATTGAAAGCTAATGTGAATTGTCTGGTGTACTGGCGCGAGGCAGCATAGCAGTAACTATCACGATAACGATAATAAGAGGTGGGCTCACATGGAGAAGCAGCAACAGATAAGTATGATTCAGCGCATTATTAGCGCTGAGAGTAACAGTACTCAGGAGCTGCCCGAGACCTTTGATCGTATTTCGGTGGAGCGCTATCGAGAACAGAGTCAGCTGGATCTGGAGCAGGCCGCCATTTTTCGTCGCTGTCCCATCATTGTCGCTCACGCTACCGAGGTCTCAGAGCCGGGCAGCTACGTGACCGAACAGATTGATGGTGTCCCTCTAATTATTCTTCGCGATCACAGTGGTCAGTTGCGGGTGTTTATCAATGCTTGCCGTCACAGAGGTGCGCGCTTGCTTCAGGGTGAGAGCGGCCAATGCAAACGTTTGATGGTGTGCCCCTATCACGCTTGGAGTTTCAAATTGGATGGCTCTCTCGCCGCAGTACCCAATAAGGAACTGTTCGGCGGCCTGGATTTCTCCGAGTTGGATCTGGTGCCTATACAGTTCGCTGAACAGCACGGCTTTGTCTGGGTGGTTATTGATGGTGATCCCGGCGAAGTGTTGGATGTAAACCAATTCCTGGGGCCGAGCCTCACTTCCGATTTGGAGGGCTTTGAGTTTTCACAGCAGTTAATGCACAAGAAGGCGGCTATTCACAACGACTGCAATTGGAAGCTGGTGATGGACGCCTTTGCCGAGGGCTATCACGTGCAAACTCTTCACAAGGACAGCCTGGCGCGCTTCTTTGCCAGTACTACCATCTACGACGATTGTTACCCTCATGTTCGACAAATGGGGGCGCGTAAAACTCTGGCTGAGGAAGTGAAGAAGGATCCGCAAGACTGGAACCTGCGCCTCAATACCACGCTGTTTTACAACCTCTTTCCCAATACCATTTTGGTATTTCATCCGCACTGGATTTCGCAAATGAGTCTGTTCCCCGATGGTGTCGATAAAGTTCGGGTGGTGCATCGAATGTTGATTCCCGAGGCTCCGGCAAGCGATGATATTTCGCGCAAACTGGATACCAGTTTCGAACATATTCAAGGTCAGGTGTTTGAAAAAGAAGACCTGGCGGTGTCCGCCGATATTCAGAAAACACTCGACAGTGGTGCCAACGATCAATTTGTCGTTGGCGGCTACGAGCAGGGCGTACGGATTTTTCACAAGGCCCGCGATGCATGGATCGATACCTATCAGCGTCAGCTGCAAGAATAAGTTTGAGGTACATCAATCGAATGCCGGGCCTGACTTTCGTCGTTCACATTGGGGTTCTATTATCCATGGATGAAACTCAGAATCCCTATTAATACTCTATGGAACGCCCGCTTCGACCTGCTGCAAAGTCTCAGTGGGTTGGCGTTGGCCCTGTTTATGTGGGGCCATATGGCGTTTGTCTCCTCTATCCTGCTGGGGCATGACGCCTTTTGGATAGTTTCCAAATTTTTTGAAGGCTACTTTTTTCTGGGCTATGGCGTCCCGCAAATTGTCAGTCTGGTGGTGCTTGCCGTCTGGATGCTGTTAATGCTGCATGCGATTCTGGCTCTGCGTAAATTTCCCGCCAGTTGGCGTCAATATCGCACATTGTGGCAACACTCCCGGGGTCTTCGACACGAAGATACCTGGTTGTGGTGGGTACAGGTGGTTACTGGTTTCGCGTTGTTCTTTCTGTCGTCCGTGCATCTCTACGATATGTTTATTGAGCCAGAGCTGATCGATCCCTATGGCTCGGCGGATCTGGTGTGGAGCGGACGCCGCTGGCCTATGCTGTTTCTCTTATTACTCTGTGTCGAAGTACATGGCACCGTGGGTTTGTATCGCCTCGCTCTGAAATGGGGATGGCCGAGATTCGGGTCTGAAGCACGGACGCGGAAAATTCTAAAGAGACTGATGTGGTTCCTGATCGTATTCCTTATTGCTCTGGGATTGGTAACACTGAGCACTTTTATGCGTATCGGTTACGACCATGCGCCTCATCGTGGTGAACTCTACACACCATCCTTTATTCAGCATCAGGGAGAGTCGTTACCGTGAAGATTGTCTATACCGATGTGCTGGTGATCGGCGGTGGCTTGGCGGGACTGCGTGCCGCATTGGGTGCTAAAAAGCGTGGTTTGGATACGCTGATATTGTCTCTGGTACCCGCCAAACGCTCCCACTCTGTCGCGGCCCAGGGTGGCATGCAAGCCAGTTTGGGGAATTGCGTTAAAGGTCAGGGCGACAATGAGGATGTGCACTTTGCCGATACCGTGCGTGGCAGTGATTGGGGCTGCGATCAGCGGGTGGCGCGTATGTTCGCCCATATGGCTCCCAAAGCTATCCGTGAATTGAATGCCTGGGGCGTTCCCTGGAACCGTGTCGAAGCCGGAACCCAGTCGGTGGTGATCAATGGCGAGCGGGTTGAGTTGCAGAACCCCCAGCAGAATGTGGGATTGATTACCGCCAGGGACTTTGGCGGCACCAAGAAATGGCGTACCTGCTACACCTCCGATGGCACTGGCCACACTATGCTGTATGCGGTTAGCGATCAGGCCATCGCCGAGGACATTCCCGTGCACGAACGCAAGGAGGCTGTAGCACTGATTCATGAGAAGGGTCGCTGTTTTGGCGCAGTGGTGCGTGATCTGATCACCGGGGAACTCAGCGCCTACGTGGCCAAGGCTACGGTAATGGCGGCGGGTGGTTACGGCCGCATCTACGGCGTCTCTACCAACGCCATTATCAACGAGGGTATGGGCCAGGCCATTGCACTGGAAACCGGTGTGGCGACCTTGGCGAATTTAGAAGCCGTGCAGTTTCATCCTACGGCTATTGTGCCGGCGGGCATTCTGGTTACCGAAGGCTGTCGTGGCGATGGTGGTGTGCTGAGAGATGTGGACGGCTATCGCTTTATGCCGGACTACGAACCGGAGAAGAAAGAGCTGGCTTCTCGCGATGTCGTATCGCGTCGCATGGCCGAACACATCCGCAAAGGCAAGGGTGTGAAAAGCCGTTACGGCGATCATCTATGGTTGGATATCACCCTGCTGGGGCGCGATCATATTCAAAAAAATCTACGGGAAGTGGACGAGATTTGTCGCTATTTTCTGGGCATTGATCCCGCCGAAGAATGGATTCCCGTGCGTCCCACCCAACACTATTCCATGGGCGGTATTCAGACCGACTATCGCGGTGAGAGTCCTACATTAAAGGGCTTGTTTGCCGCGGGTGAAGTGGCTTGCTGGGATATGCACGGGTTTAATCGCCTGGGGGGCAACTCGGTGGCTGAAACCGTGGTTGCCGGAATGCTGGTGGGGGAATATGTGGCGGATTTTTGCCAGTCCGACGCGGGCAACCTGTCATTGTCCTCTGCGACCATTGAGCACTTTGTGCAACGCGAACAGAACTATCTCGATGAGCTGTTGCAGCGCGATGGGCGCGAAGACGCTGTTGCCTTGCGACAAGAAATGGAACAGGTGCTGACCCATAAGGTGGGGTTGTTTCGCAACGGCACTGATCTCGCTCAGGCGGTGGATGAGTTGCGTCAGCTGTTGCGGCGCAGCGCCAATATCAAGGTGGGTACCAGTCACCACGCGGCCAATCCGGAATTGGTGCTCGCTTATCGTCTGCCGCGGATGTTGAAACTCGCCCTGGGAGTGGCCCTAGGGGCGCTGAGGCGCACCGAGAGTCGCGGTGCACATTTTCGTGAGGACTATCCTGAGCGCAATGATCGCGATTGGTTGAATCGCAGCATCTACTCCTGGCCCGATGCTGGCAGTGAATTGCCGACCTTGAAATACGAAGCCTTGGACGTCTCGCAAATGGAAATGCCACCTGGCTTCCGTGGCTATGGCGCCAAGAATATCATTGAACATCCGGATACGGATGTGCGTCAACAACAGGTCGATTCGGCAATGAACATTGCCGATCGCTACGAGCGGCAAGCTGCCTTGCTGCCATTTCGCTCGCTGTTGCCAGAGAAGTATCGAGGCGACAATCAACGCAGTGATGATCAGCAGGGTGGAAGTTAAACGATGAACAGAAAATTGAGTTTCAATATCTTTCGCCACAATCCCGCGCTGCCCGGTAGTAAACCGTCCATGCAGAACTATGAGTTGGAGGAGTCGGCGGGTATGACTCTGTTTGTCGCGCTGAATTTAATTCGTGACGAGCAGGCACCGGATCTGGCGTTCGACTTTGTCTGCCGAGCAGGTGTGTGTGGTAGTTGTGCGATGGTTATCAACGGTCGGCCCGGCTTGGCGTGCCGTACACTCACCAGTGAACTGCCCGATGAAATCACACTCTTGCCTCTCCCGAATTTTGAGTTGATTGCGGATCTGTCGGTGAATACCGGGAAGTGGATGCGCGCGATGAGCGAGCGCCTGCAAGCATGGGTGCATCAACAGCAGGAGGCCGATCTCGACGCGCTGGAGCCCAAGATGGATCAGATTCAGGCCACGGAAATATACGAGCTGGATCGCTGTATTGAATGCGGTTGCTGCGTCACAGCATGCGGCACTGCGCAAATGCGCGAAGACTTTATCGGGGCTGTAGGTATCAACAAAGTAGCCCGTTTTCGAGCCGACCCCAGAGATGCCCGCACTGAAATGGACTATTATGAAGTGATCGGAGATGATGATGGGGTGTTTGGTTGTATGACGCTGTTAGCGTGTCAGGACGTCTGCCCAAAGAATCTCTCACTGCAAACCCAGATAGCCTTTATAAGGCGCAAGATGGCTCTGCAGTCGGTGCTGTAGCCACTTTTCTGTACGTTGAAGATATCGAGTGGCGCGACACATCCCACATTGGATTTTTTAAAGAACTGATGGCGCGTCACGGGTTTGATTTGAAAATGGTGTTTCTCCCGCATATTGGCGAAGATCATATTCGCAAACTCAACATTATTGAGTTTGACATCGAACCGTTATTCGAGCTGCCGTTGCACTTTATTGTGGGCGATCACTATCGTCACTTACTGCCCGAGTTTGAGGCGACTGCAAAACAGTTACTGCCTCAATACCCGGGCGTGTCTTGTCAGTAGAAGCGGCTACAGTTCGTCTTTGAGCTTGTAGTAGAGCATTCCCAGTGCAAAGGCCGGCGTGCGTAACCATTTACCACCTGGGAATGGCCAGTGCCTGATCTTCCCGAACACGTCAAAGCGCTCTGCCTGCCCGGCGATCATCTGTGCGGTGATTCGCCCCATCATATGGGTGGGGGCAACGCCGTGACCGGAATAGGCTTGAATGTAATAGACGTTGCCATCCAGGCGCCCCAGTTGCGGCATGCGATTAATGCCGATGCCCATTTGTCCGCTCCAGCCGTGACTCAGTTTGACCTCTTCAAGCGACGGAAATACTTTCAGCATTTTACTTCGCATAACACCGTATAGATCTTTCGGTTCTCGCCCTGTGTAGTTGGATAGACCACCAAATAACAAGCGGTTATCAGCGGTGAGACGGAAATAGTCCAGAGCCGTACGCGGGTCACACACGGCGCGATTGCCGGGCATTATGGCTTGTGCCTGGACTGCCGTGAGAGGTTCGGTCGTAACCACAGAGCTGTTGGACGGTAACACACGATTGGCCATCTTTGGCACCAGATTATCGAGGTAGGCATTACCGCACAGTACGATATGTTGAGCCTTGACCACACCGTGCTCGGTGATTACATGCGGCTGCTTGCCCTGCACCAGTTTCAACACTTTCGAGCGCTCATAGATTTTCGCGCCCAAATGCTCGGCGGCCCGCGCTTCGCCAAGACACAAATTGAGTACATGGCAGTGGCCGTTGCCCTCGCGATTTAGCAGTCCTCCCAGATACAGCGGTGAGTTGACCTGGCTGCGTAGCTGCTCGGCGTCGAGCAATTCCAGATGGTGAGGATAGCCCATACGTTCCTGGTAACGTTTCTCCTCTTCGAATTCACGCATGTGGCGCGGCTTCAGCGCCACATCGCAATAGCCCCAAGTAAGGTCGCAGTCGATATCGTACTGGGCCACCCGGTCTTTGATGATGCGCGTGCACTCCCAGCCCATGTCGTAGATGGCGCGCACGCCATCGCTGCCAATCTGACGTTCGAAGCGTTCCAGGGAGTGGCCGATGCCCCCAATAATTTGCCCGCCGTTGCGGCCGGTGGCCCCCCAGCTGATGCGGTTGGCCTCGAGCAGTACCACGCGATAGCCGCGTTCGGCGAGTTCCAGGGCGGTATTAATTCCGGTGAAACCGCCGCCGACTATAGCGACATCGGCGCTTACTTCACCGCGCAATTGAGGGTAATCGGTTTGCCAGTTAGCGGTGGCAGCGTAATAGGATGGTGTGTGTTCACAGGATTCTTGCGGCTTTTGTAAACCAAACATAAACAGACCTCTTCAAGCAGAAGACAACGGCCAGCAGCCAAGTGTCATCCCGAACGGTATTGGGAACACAAGGGCTAGCGGTAAAAGAAAAAACAGAGATGGCGCTCAGAATTGAGGCTGGGGATCGTCGTCTTCTCCACGGAAAAAGTCCTGCCAGGCGGCAGAGGTACAGGCCCAGTGTGACCAGGCGATAAACGCTTCCGTGGATGTCATCATTGTGAATGAATGGTTCTGTTTAATAGAGCTTTATGCTAATCCAATGGCGACTATTGGCCAAGTGCTGACACATGATTAGAATCAAACGTTGGTGTGTCTTGGGGTGGCTGTTGTTGTGCGTCGAATACTTCTGATTTTATTGGCTCTGGTGCTGGGGGCGGCTGTGTACGCCCAATTTTCCGAGCAATCCCAATTGGCGGCAGGGCTCGCGATTCTTGTGTTTATCGCCACGCTTTGGCTTACCGAGGCAATTCATATAACCGGTACTGCGCTACTGGTGCCGGTACTGGCCGCAGGCTTTGGTTTGATGGGTGTTAAGCAGGCTTTCAGCGGTTTTGCCAATCCCATCATCTTTCTGTTTCTCGGCGGTTTTGCGTTGGCAGCCGCCATGCGTCAACACAAACTGGATCAATGGATGGCGATGGTGGTGATGCGACTGTCGCGGGGCAATGGCTTAATCTCCATTCTATTGCTGTTCGTGGTGACAGCCTGGACCAGTATGTGGATCAGTAATACCGCCACCACGGTAATGATGCTGCCAATCGCACTGGGTCTGGTACAGAGAAGCGAAGAAAAAGAGTCGGTCAGTCACTTGGTGTTCGTACTGCTCGGTGTCGCTTACAGTGCCAATATTGGTGGCATCGCCACTCTGGTAGGTAGCCCTCCGAATGCTATTGCGGCATCCGTTATCGGGGTGGATTTCGTTGGGTGGATGAGTATCGGTTTCCCGATGGTAATGGTATTGCTGCCGCTTGCTTTAGGCATGCTTTGGTTACTGTTGCGACCGAACTTTGATGTGGTGGATTTTGAGCAGTTGCCGCAGTCGGATTTCAGTGTAAACCTGCGATCTGGCAAGGCTCGCTGGGTGCTATTGATTTTTGTGGCTGTGGTTACACTGTGGTTACTGAGCAAGCCTCTGAGTCAATGGCTGGGCATCGATAAGGGCTTTGATTCGTTGGTTGCCATCGCCGCTGCCGTGCTGTTGATGACCAGTGGCCTGTTGGAATGGAAACAGTTTGAAAAGAACACGGAATGGGGCGTGCTGTTGTTGTTTGGTGGTGGTATCACTCTGAGCTCAGTGTTGTCGCTGACTGGTGCCAGCGCCTTCCTGGCTGATGAATTGGTCACGCTATTTGCCGGTGTTTCACCGTTGTTGTTTTTAGCCTTGGCGGTAACTCTGATGATTTTTCTTACTGAGATATCCAGTAACACGGCCAGCGCGGCATTGTTTATTCCGATTTTCTTTTCTCTGCCTGAAGCGCAGATTGGCTTGTCGCCGGAGTTGTTGTCACTGTCGGTGGCAGTAGCTGCGTCCTGTGCTTTTATGTTGCCTGTGGCAACGCCTCCTAATGCGATTGTGTTTGGTACGGGATTGATTCAACAGCGGCAGATGATGCGGGTTGGGTTGGTGTTGAATTTGATGTGTATTGGGGTGGTTTCGGGGTTGATGCCGATTTTGGTTTGAAATTGGTTTTTTTGTTGGTTGGCGTGCAAGTGTTTGGCATAGGTTTCGCCCTGCTGGGCGAGTTAAGGCCTTTGGGCGCCCAAAGGCCTTAACAATCCAAAACCGCCCCCGCTGCTTGGTCGCTTCGCGACTGCCCTGCGCGCTTCGCTTTTCAATGGCGCTGCGGAACTCGGTCGCTACGCTCCCTCAAACAGTCCTCGCTTAATCCATTGAAAAGCTGCAGTGCTCGGCTGCGCAGAGGGGATTCAGGGTGCCACATTCGAAGTTGGCACCCCGGGTCCCCTTTGAAGTCGCCGAGCAACGGAGAAAATCAACGGCGCGAAGCAGCGAGGACTGTCTGAGTATTTTTTGATTGATAATCAAAAAATACGAGTTCCGCAGCGGCCGTTGATTTTCGAGTAGCGCAGGGGACCGGCGAAGCCGGCGACTGATTGGGGTGCACTTTTCTTGGTTCCTTCTTTTATGCAAGTAAAAGAAGGGACTCGCCCAGCAGGGCGAAACCCTAGCTAAAATCAGGCACGACTCCAAAAAAACACCAGAGAACTACATCTGAAACTCCGGCATAGTAACAACAATGCCATCCATCTCATCACTCAACTCAATCTGACACGCCAATCGCGAACCGTCACTGCGCTCTGGCGTCATACCCAACATAGACTCTTCCATATCATCGGGTGATCCCACTTTGGCTGTCCAGGCCTCGTCCACAATCACATGGCAGGTGCCGCAGGCGCAGCCGCCACCGCAATCGGCGTCAATTCCGGGAATCATATTGTCGGTGGCAACCTGCATCAGTGTCTGACCGCTCTCGCCCTGTACCTGATGTTCTTCGCCCGAATGCTCTTTATAAGTCACTGTAATCATTATTAATTCTCTACTTCTTGGTATCAGTGAGCTAAGAATACTGGGCGGGGAGGTGGCCGCGAAGGTCATTAGCAGACATGGCGGGGACATAATCCGACACTCACACGAGAATAACGCGCAGTGGTTTATTGCCCACTTGGCAAAGTGCGTCAGCCCTTGCCGAATAAAACCGGAAGCTGGCCGTCAGAGATAATTCGCTTTTAATTTCTGCTTCTATACTGAATGGGTTTTATCTGAACAATAAATCCAATAATAACCAGGAGGATAGGTGTATGGGCGACCCGCAAGGACTACCTCGCTACCCACTATTCATCAACGGAGAGTACTGTGAACCAGCAAGTGGCGAATACTCTCCGGTCATCAATCCCGCAACTGGCGAGACCATTGGCGAAGTGGCCATGGGCAATGCCGAAGATGTGGATGTTGCGGTGGCAGCAGCCAAAACCGCGTTTGAAAATACCGAGTGGCGTCGTATGTCGCCCAACGATCGCGCGGCACTGCTGGATCAGTGTGCTCAGATCGTAATGGCCAATCTGCCAGAGCTGGCAATGCTGGAATCTACAGCTTCCGGTGGCACCCTGGCGCGTATTATGGGTATGGATATGATGGCTGTGGCCGACGTATTCATGACCCTGGCTGAAGAAACGCGCAAGTATCCCTTTGTTGAAAACCTCAAGACTCGCCCGGTTCCCGAGCAGACGCATGCCCAGGTATTGAAAGAGCCTGTGGGCGTTTGTGGCCTGATTACCGCATGGAACTTCCCGTTGCTGCTGCTCTCTTGGAAAGTGGCGCCGGCGTTGGCCGCTGGCAACACTATTGTCATCAAGCCCGCCGAGATTACTCCAACTTCAACAGTGCGTCTGGTGGAACTGCTGAATACCGTGCTGCCTAAAGGTGTGCTCAACGTGGTAGTGGGCAAGGGCTCCGTAGTGGGCGAGCGTATGAGCCTGCACCCGGATATCGACAAAATTTCCTTCACCGGTTCAACCGCAATTGGCAAGCACGTTCAGCAGAACGCAGCTATGTCTTTGAAGCGCGTAACTCTGGAGTTGGGTGGTAAAGGCCCGGGTATTGTATTGCCGGATGCCGATCTGGATCTGACCGCTCAGGGCGCTCTGTGGGGTGTCTACATGAACGCGGGGCAGGCCTGTGAGTCCGGTACACGCTTGCTGGTACACGAAGATATTTACGATGAAATGGTCGACAAGCTGGTTGCGCTGTCAGACAAGGTGATTCTGGGTAATCCGGTGGATCCGGCTACTGGTATGGGCCCCATGTCCACTGAAAGTCATTTCCACAAAGTGATGGAATACATTCAGTCCGCACGCGACGAAGGCGCCCGTATTGCCTGCGGTGGCGAGCGCGCCGAGGTGCCTGGTTGCGAAGGTGGTTTCTTCGTACAGCCTACAGTCATTACCGAAGCGACCAATGACATGAAAGTGGCTCGCGAAGAGATCTTTGGTCCCGTTCTGACTGTTATCAAGTACTCCACCGTGGAAGAGGCTATGAAGCTGGCCAATGACACTGAGTACGGTCTGTCCGCCGGTATTTGGACCCGCGATCTGGTACTGGCCCAGGAGTTGGCCCGCGACCTGCGCGCCGGTTCTGTGTGGATCAACGACTGGCACATGATTCGCACCGACGCCCCCTTCGGCGGCTACAAGCAGAGCGGCTACGGTCGCGAGTTTGGCAAGTACAGTATCGATTCCTACGTGGAAGCGAAAACTGTCGGCGTGTCTTTCCAGCGCGATCCTATGGCGAAGCCTATGCATACCCTGGTGCACACGCACCTGTTGGGCTAACGGACTGAGAATAAAAAGAATTGAGGCAATAACATGTCTAGAACTGGATATTATCAATACAACATGCGCACTGTGGTACACAGTGCGGTAGGTGGCATCATTCGTTTGCCCAGTCTGTTTGAAGGCTTGGGTGGCAAACGCGTGCTGCTGATCAGCGACGCCGGCCTGAAAGCCGTGGGCATCGTCGATCAAATCGTTCGCGTCTTTGAAGCCAACAAAGCAGGTACCAATGCCGAGCTGGTGGGCGTTCACGCCGAGATCACTCCAGATGCCGGTTGTGAAGCAGTGAACAAGTGTCTGGCCCACGCTCGTGAAGTGGCGGCCGACGCCATTCTCGCGGTCGGTGGAGGCAGCGTATTGGATGCGGCCAAAGGCGTTAAATACGGTCTGCATCACAATGTGATGGATTTCAAAACGGTAATTCCCGGTGGTATCAAAATTGATACCTGGCCTGCGGTTCAACCGATCCCCATCCCGCACATTGCTGTGCCCACTACCGCGGGTACCGGTGCTGAAGTGTCTTCGGCAGCTGTTTTCTTCAATGAGGACGCCGGCATCAAGATCAATCTGGCGGTACCGTTCATCGATGCTGATATGGCGGTTCTGGACGCGAATCTCACCGTTGGATTGCCGCCCAGCTTAACCGCATCTACCGGTATGGACGCCATGACCCACGCGCTCGAAGCGGTGGCTTCTCCCGGTTCGAATCACTTCACCGATGCCCACGGGATTCTGGCGGCACAGCTGATTGAACAGAACCTGACGAAGGCGGTTGAGAACGGCAAGGATATTGATGCACGCCATAGCATGCTGCAGGCCAGTACCATGGCTATCAATGCATTTATCAATGCTCTGGGTGCGATTCCTGTACACAACTGTGCCCACGCGTTTGGTGCGCTGTATCACGTGCCACACGGCGATGCCAATGCGGCACTGTTGCCGGTAGTTATCGAAGCTCTGCCTGAGTTCTATCTGCCAAATGCCAAACGCTTGGCCAAGGCGCTGAATATGGATGTCTTGGGTGACGACCAGGCGGTGCTTACTGCGGTGATCGCCAAACTGCGTGATTTCCAAGAGAAGATTGGCTGTGCTACCAACTTCAGTAAGTGGGGCGCCAAATCCGAGGATATGGAACAGATCATCATGGCCATTTCCTCTGATCCGGCAGCGCTGTTCTACCCGATCCCGCCGGATCGTATACAGAAAATTGCGGAAGCCATGATCGGCTGATTATCATCCGTGTCTGTACCCAAAGGGCCGGGCTAGCTGAGCTACCCCGGCCCTTTTTTATTTGCTCTCTTACTTCGCGTTCTGTGTGAACGATGGGATCGTGGCGCAAATTGATATTTTCTTTACTTGTGGCGTTATTGGTCGTTTCTTCGTTATTTGCTACTTTCAAAGTCAGCTTTAACAATAATCGACTGGAGAGAGTCAATGAGCGAACAACGTCAATATGGGATCGTAGTTTACGGCGCGACGGGTTACACAGGACGCCTGGTGGCGGAGTATTTGAACAATCAATATGGCGTCAACAGTGACGTGGTTTGGGCCATGGCCGGTCGCAGTCAGGAAAAGCTGGAAGCCGTACGCGATGAAATGGGCATCCCCAAGGATGTTCCCCTGATTGTGGCGGATGCCTCCAATCCCGAATCTGTTAAGTCCATGGTGGAGTCCACCAAGGTCGTGCTAACCACCGTCGGTCCGTATCAGCTCTATGGCTCGGATCTGGTGAAAATGTGTTCTGAAGCGGGAACAGACTATGTGGATCTGTGCGGCGAACCGGGCTGGATGTATGACATGATTGAAGCCAATCAGGATGCCGCCAAAGCCAGCGGCGCGCGTATTGTCTTCTCCTGCGGCTTCGATTCCGTACCTTTCGACCTGGGCGCCTACTATTTGCAACAGCAAGCCAAAGAGAAATTCGGTGGTTCGGTATCCCGTGTTAAAGGGCGTGTTCGCGCCATGCAGGGCACTATGTCTGGTGGAACTCTGGCGAGCTTTAAAGCGACCATGGCAGCCGCTGCCAAAACCCCCGGCTTGGTTGAGCGCCTGATGGATCCACTTTCTTTGACTGAGGGCTTTCAGGGACCAGCACAACCTGATGGCATGAAACCTATTTTTGAGGAAGACCTCAACAGTTGGTCTGCCCCTTTTGTTATGGCCACTATCAACACCAAGAACATTCATCGCTCCAATATGTTGTTGGGCCATGAATACGGTGAGGATTTTGTCTATGACGAGATGATGCTGACTGGTCCTGGCGACAAAGGTGAAGAAATGGCTAAGTTCGTCGCCACGGACAAATCTATGGCAGAGAGTCCTCTGCAACCGGGCGATGGGCCTACTAAAGAAGAGCGCGAGAACGGTTTCTATGACGTGCTGTTTGTGGGCTCCAATAGCGAAGGCAATACTCTGATGGCCAGCGTCAAAGGCGATAAAGATCCGGGCTATGGTTCTACCAGTAAGATGATTGCAGAAAGTGCCGTGTGTCTGCTGAAAAACCCGGACGCCGCCAGTGGCGGTATCTGGACTCCAGCCTCTGCAATGGGTTCGCTGTTGATTGAGCGGCTTGAGAGTAATGCTGGATTAGTTTTCGCTGTAGAAGGGTAAATCACTGAGCAGTCCCCTATGGCGAACCAATCGCTATAGGGGACACAATAATTGTTCTAAAGAGTGTTTTTTTTGGAGTATGTTTTCAGCAGAACCAGTGAGGTAAGTATCAGCAGAAGCGTTGGTGGCACTGGTACTGAACTGTCGGAGTCTGCCGAGAATGCCACTTCGTGGAAGCCTGGCGGAAAGCGGCTTCCGTGGTTGGAATAAATGGTCATTCCAACGCTCAACACATCATGCACCACATCAAAGCTGAACATCTGTGCAGTAACATCCGCATCAGGAATTGCTGCGCTGGCAAACAGTCGTTCGGTTGAACCTATCGCGCCCCCTTCGCCGTCAAGATCATCATAAAATGTCAAAGAAAACTCGTTGACTCCAATTCCCGTGTGGTGTGCCTGATTTGCGTTGTCAGGGTCATGATAATTCCACAGATAGAATGAGCCAAGAGTGATACCAGAGTCATTATTGCCAAAGTCGAAGTTGAAATAGATGGTCGTATTGCCACTTTCACTGGCACCGCTGCGAGCCAGCCACGTGTTGCCTGTATCTTGTGTTGTGGCGAGAACTACACTGTCAGGTGTTAATGGAAGTCCGCCATCCATTCCTGATCCGTCAACGGCGTATTCAGGAAGATGGAGTGAGCTGAAATAACCCATCGTGTCCGGGTTTAAACTTGTCGGAGAAATCAATGCTGCACTTGCCGAAGCTGACATCAGGCCGGTTAAAAACAAGCACGAGAAGAGAATGTTCTTCATATTAAAACCCTGCGAAGGCTGTGAAAAAACTAAAGTCAACGCAAAAGATATTCCTGTTGCATAACCGATTGAAAAACAAAAGATATTTCTCGGTTTGTAGGCGGCGATGGCCAATTGTGTAAAATACATTGACACTGGAATGCGAGGCGCTTCAATGGTCGCTCGTCGTTCCCGAAGAAGTGTGAGTATTAGGAATTATTGCCTTGGAGATCCCCGCTTTCGCGGGGACAACGTTATGCGCTGATTTATTGAGAGCAAGGTGCGAGTATTTGGTGATGTTGTGTTAACGTCCCACCAGACTTCGGGCAATCACCTCTTTCATAATTTCAGAACTACCGGCATAGATAGTCTGAATGCGAGCGTCGCGGTAGAAACGTGAGATTGGATACTCATCGGTATAGCCGTAGCCACCAAACAATTGCAGGCATTCGTTAACGGCTCGTAATTGCATTTCTGAGGCGGCGAGTTTCAGCCGTGCGCCATCCTCTGCGGTCATTTCATCTCTGGAATATTTCGCCATGTACTTTTCCAATAGCGCGCGGCACAGCTCCAATTCCGTTTCCACTTCCGCTAACTTAAAACGACTGTTCTGGAACTGGCTGATGGATTGGCCAAAGGCTTTGCGCTCTTTCACATAGTCGATGGTGATTTCCAGAGCCCCTTGAGCGTGGGCAACTGATTGCGCGGCACAGCCAAGACGTTCGCGAGGCAGTTCCTGCATCATATGGATAAAACCGTGGCCTTCCTTGCCGAGCAGAGCGTCGGCGGGAACGCGCAGATCCGAGAAAAACAGTTCCGCGGTGTCGCTGCTGTGTTGTCCCATCTTGTCGATCTGCTGGCCCCGTTCAAAACCGGGCAATGAAGTGTCTACCAAAAACAGGGAGATGCCCTTGGCGCCGGCTTCGGGGTCGGTCTTGGCTGCGAGAATTAACAGGTCGGCGTGAATGCCATTGCTGATGAATATCTTTGAGCCGTTGATGATGTAGCTGTCACCATCGCGAATGGCGCGGGTTTTTATGCCTGCCACATCGCTGCCAGCTCCGGGCTCTGTCATACCCAGTGCGCCAATGGCTTCACCGGTGACCATCTTAGGCAGCCATTGTTGTTTTTGCGCCTCGGTGCCCAGGTGGCTGATGTAGGGAGCGACGATGTTGGCGTGGATGTTGTAGCCCGTCGCCAGACCCAGCATACCGCGACGACACATTTCTTCCTGCACCAGTTGGCACAGGGCGAAATCGGCACCCATGCCACCGTATGCTTCCGGCATGTCCACCAGCAACATGCCCGCATTGCCGAGAGTTTGCCACATGGATTTTGGCATGGCGTGGTCTCGCTCCCACTGCTCGTAGTGAGGCTCGACTTCGGTTTCCAGAAACCGGGAAATCATATCCCGGAAAGCGGTGAGTTCTTCTTGTGTATTCATGGGTTGTATTACCACCAAGGATAAAAGCCAGGCATATCAGTAGAGGATTTCGACTCGAACTCCGGTGCGCGTTTTTCCAGGAATGAGCGAACACCTTCTTTGCCGTCTTTGATGCTTGCGTAGTAAATCGCCAGCGAATCCACCTGGTGAGCGTGCAGTGGATGATCGGCTGCTGAGTTACGGTACATCATCTGACGGGTGAGAGTAATGGCCACTTGGGACTTCTCGGCAATGCTTCGCGCGATCTTGTAGGCTTCTTCCAAAAGATCTTCCGGTGCGTGCACCGAGCGCACCAGACCGGCTTCTTTGGCTGCGTCACCTTTGAAAATTTCGCCGGTGTAGCACCACTCGAGCGCTTGAGATATACCAACAATGCGTGGCAAGAACCAGGTGGAGCATGCTTCAGGTGTGATGCCGATCTTGTTGAATACGAAACCGATACGGGCTTTTTCGGAAGCCAGGCGGATATCCATGGCGCAGGTCATGGTTGCGCCAATGCCCACAGCGGGGCCATTGATGGCGGCGATCACTGGTTTCTTGCAGTCGTAAATTGCCAGTGTCACGCGACCACCGGTATCGCGCACGCCGTTGATGATTTCAGGGTCGTCCAGGCGATGGGTCATATCGTCCAGCGTTGGAGCGAGGCTTTCGTCAAGACCAAAGACATTGCCCTCAACGCTGAGATCCATACCGGCACAGAATGCTTTGCCTGCCCCTGTGACAACAATCGCACTGACGTTATCGTCGTCGCTGGCGCGATTAAAAGCGTCAATCAGCTCATTGGCCATTTCAACCGTAAAGGAGTTCATTTGCTCGGGACGATTGAGCGTCAGGGTGAGAATCTGGTCTGCAACGTCGTATTTCAGCGTGTTGTACATGGCCTGCTCCTGCCTTAATTCTATTGTTGTGAAATAAATGGGTATAAAGCTCTATAGGGTAGCAGTGTATGTCGATACTGTGTTTTGCTAAAGTGTCACTATTGACACTTTTTCTACACTAAACGACATCTGACTATGGCCCGCTCATTGCCTCATATTGCCCTGCTGGCGATCGACAATTGCTACGCCTCCAGCCTCTACGGTTTGATGGATACTCTGCAAATTGCCAACGCTCATATTCGCAACAAGTTCGGCGAAGAAGCGCCCCAGTACACCTGGGAGGTAGTAAGCACTCGCAAATCGGCGATCAACGGCGCCGGAGGTATCAAGCTGGCTGCTGACAGATCGATTCGGGATGGGGGGCACTTCGACATCATCTTTGTACCTGCGGTTTACTACGCAGGTTCTCGAGATTTTGAAGTGTGGCTGGAACAGCAGAATTCGGTGTGCGACTGGTTAAAGGCGCAGTGGCAGTTGGGGGCGGTGTTGGTTTCCAATTGCACCAGCACCTTTTTGCTGGCGGAAACAGGGCTGCTGGACTTACGAGCAGCCACCACCACCTGGTGGCTTGAGAAACAATTTCGTCAGCGCTATCCACGCCCTCGTTTGTCGGTAAAAGAGTTGATTACCGAAGAAGATAATCTAATTTGTACCGGTGCCATATCTTCCTATCTGTATCTCGGAATCTATCTGCTGGAGAAATACTCTTCTCCGGAGATCGCCTCACTGTGCGCCAAGGCCATGTTGATTGATCCGGGCCACCGCTTGCAGACTCCCCATCAAAATCTTATGGATACGCCGATGAGCAGCGATCCTGCAGTGTCGAAAGCGCAGTACTGGTTGCAGACGCGATTGGAAAACCGCATCGACATGAGTGAACTGGCGTCCTATCTGAACCTCAGCCAGCGAACCTTGATCCGAAAGTTCAAGCGAGAGCTGGGGCTGCCGCCCGCTACTTATCTGCAGAATATTCGCATGGAAACAGCCAAACAGTTGTTGGAGTCAACACGCCTGCCAATCAGCGAGATTGCAGAGAAGGTGGGTTACGCCAATATCGGTTCCTTTTCGCGTCTGTTTCAGGATCGCATAGGCCTGACCCCCAATCGCTATCGCCAGCGATTCAGTATGCGAGGTATCAACGAGCAGACCTCGTAATTGTCAATACTGTACTTGTTCGTTGTATGCCGTCACCGCTAGATCGATAAACTGTTTTACGTGGGGGCTCAATAATTCTCGGCTGGGATAAACCAGATGCAGACTGCGGCCAACCATGGTGTAGTTGGTCATCACCGGTACCAGTTCATCTTGGCGGATGGCCGCTTGTAAATTGATATCGGTGACTACGCCTATTCCAGCCCCTTGCAACAGCAGTTCACGAATCATGTCTTGATCATTGCTGACAATGGCCTGTTGCGGTTTTATGGTTTGCCGGCCTTTGTTGTTCGAAAACTCCCAATGGGTGGTGTAGCTGGAGACAACACAACTGTGCTGTGACAGGTCCCGAGGTTTATCCGGAGAGCCGTGCTTTTTCAGGTAGTCCGGGCTGGCAACCAGGTGCCGTTGCAGTGGGCAGAGCTCGCGCCCTATCAGGGCTGAGTCCGTTAGCGGGCCCGCTCGCAGCGCCAGATCGAAGCCCTCTTTGATGATGTCCACCCAATCGTTGCTGCAGCGCACCTCCACTTTCACCTTTGGATAGAGCGACTGATAGCGCGCAATGATCTCCGGCATCAAACTGCCACTCAGCCCAAAGGGAAGGCTCAGTTTGAGTGTACCTTTGGGTTCTGCCTGCAGGCCTTTTAGGGACTGCATGGCTGTGTCGGCACCGTCCAGCAGCTCGCGACATTGCTCGTAGAAGCGCTGGCCCTCGTCGGTTGTCGACAGTTGACGGGTGGAGCGTTGCAACAAGCGCACGCCCAGTTCCGCTTCCAGTTGCGACAGCTTAAGGCTGACGGTGGACTTGGGCATATCCAATTGCTGAGCTGCCGCGGTGAAGCTGCCGTTGCGCACAACGGCCGCAAAAACGGCCATGTGATTGTAAAGGATCATTGTGCAGTTGAGTGAATAATCTGTTCAAATTTACAAGATTATACAGTTTGGTTGTTTGTGTACACTTCTGAATATCAGTGGATCAGAACCGATAACCGAGGAAGGAAGGTCTGTTATGAAGCTCTTGAGCGCCCCAACCCCCAACGGCTGGAAGATTAGTATCATGATTGAAGAACTGCGCGAGCAGGGCGTGGCACTGGAAGAGCTTGAGGTTGTGACCGTAGATCTGCGTGCCGGTGAGCAATTCTCTGAGAGCTTTACTGCGGTCAATCCCAATCAAAAGATTCCCGCACTGGAAGATGGCGACATCACCCTGATGGAGAGCTGCGCCATTTTGCAGTACTTGGGCGAAAAGTTCTCTACCTCGTTGCTACCTGAGGGAAAGCAACGCTGGAAGGTTCTGCAGTGGGTATTCTGGCAGGCAGCCAATTTGGGCCCCGTGTTTGGTAACAAGTTAAGCTATACCCGTTATCTGACCCACCTTGAAGAATCTCAACGAGCCCACCCTCTGGAGCGATTTGGCAGTGAGGCCCAGCGTTTGTTGCGGGTACTGGATAAACAGTTACAGGATCAAAACTACATTTGTGGTGATGACTTTAGCATTGCAGACATCGCCTGCTTTCCCTGGGTGCGTGGCTGGAAGTGGAGCAAGATTGATATCACTTCACACGCCAATGTAGTGGCCTGGCTCGAACGTGTACGTAACCGCCCCGGAGTACGGCGCGGTATTGCGTACGGCGCACCAGAGGGAGAAACCGAACAATGGTCGGAAGATACCAAAAAACGCTACGCCAATATGGGCGCAGGTATTGCCTCCAATGAGAATATTAAAGCTCACTAGTGCTCGAACACTGAACTACAGCGGCAGGACCAATAGCCATGCGCGAACTGACTTTCTATTTTGATTATGTTTCCAATAACGCCTATCTGGCCTGGACTCAACTGTCCAAGTTGATGGAAGAGCATCAGATCAACTTTAAGCCGGTGCCGGTACTATTTGCCGGATTGCTCAACAGTCACGGTAATGTCGGGCCAGCGGAATTGCCGGCCAAGCGCAACTGGATGTTGCAAAACATTATGCGCAAGTGCGCGCTTCTAAATGTACCCATGAATCCGCCCTTACATCATCCGTTTGATCCCCTCTTGGCGTTGCGCGCAGCCTCTGTGTCGATGAGCGATACCCAGCGTTGGCAGTTGATCGACAAAATATTTGAAGCGGTTTGGGTGCGGCAATTGCACGTCAGTGAACCAGAGGTGGTGGCTCAGCTGGCGCGGGAGGCGGGACTGGATGGCGATGCTATTGTGGCCAGTGCGCAACAGTCCGAGGCAAAGTTGGCGTTGCGCGAGCAGACAGAAACGGCAATCGCCGAGGGTGTGTTCGGTATTCCTTCAATGGTTTGGCAGCGGCAATTGTTCTTTGGCTACGATGATTTTGAGTTCCTCTCTATGGCCTTGAAAGGAGAAGATCCTTTGGATATGGAGGAGGTGGCGCGCTGGTTGATGGATTCCATGAACGCCTCATCTCATCGCCGCAGTCATCGGGACAAGTTGCAAAAGGGCAGCTCCTGAGCGGAGCTGCGCAATCGCCAAATTCTGATCTTCTGTGTATTAGGGCCTGTTAACACTAATTCTGATGCTTCTGTTGCGTCTCAAATCGCGCCAATCTAGGCGCGAGAAGTGGGTTTAGTGGTTCTAAACGAGCGACGAGCAACAACGAGTGGCGCGATTTGAGACGCAACCCGAAGGGCTGGGCCTATTTTCGCCCCCAGCTGCGTTGGAATTCGCTTATTTAGAACAACTAAATGGCG
>JALUYN010000009.1 GCA_027012915.1 Cellvibrionaceae bacterium | reverse complement strand
GCCCCAGATTCGCACTAGGCGGTCGCCCTCAAGAATGCCCATCATGGACAGTTGATAGTAGCGTTTCTGACCGTCCTTCAGGGATTTGATCTCGCGATCCTGAAGACGATAACCAGCACAGACGAACTCGCGCAGGTCCTCCATAAAGCCGTCGCCCAGTTCCTCCAGAAAATGACTGCCAAGAAAATCATGAAGTGATTCGTAGCCGAACATCTCCGCCATCACGGTATTACTCTCAACCAGAATACCGGAGCTCTGAATCTGCTGGACCTGGCGACTGAACGGCTGAGTGATGCTCACGTGGGGCATCATATCGATACGGAATACGGCCTCGGAGCTGTTGGAAATAAATGCCCGGTAGCGGGTCTCACTTTCTTCCAGTGCTTTTTTGGTCAAGACATCGGTGGTGACATCTTTGAAGGTCAACATCACCCCGGTGACATTGTCCTCGGAATCCTTGGTGGGTACCTTGTCGACCCGATACCAGTGTTCATGTCCTTTGTGACTGAAGCTCTCAAGGCTGTCGAACAGGGCAATACCGGATTGAATGACTTGTTGAATTTCAATCTGACGACGCTTGGGGTCGTCCAGGTGAGGCAACACCTCCGCAAACAGGCAACCAATAGACTCACTGCTTGGAACTATTTTTTCGGCCTCCTGGTTGCCTTGAATAATGCGACCTTCACAATCCAGGTACCAGATGGGTGAGCGAATTGAATCCAGCAGGGTTTGCATTTCTGGATTGACAGCTTTGTGGTGCTGGGCAAAAGCGCGATGAAAATCCCCGGGATTGTCCGATGAGTGGATGACGCCAACGACCTTGAGGTTATTTTTTCCTTCGGCTGGCTCAGAGCTGCCCCACAAAAATCCCTGTTGCTGGCCTCTCGCCGTAGACAGAGTGACCTCAGTAAAGAATGGCAGGCGATCTTGAATTGCTCGCCCTGCCAGCGATAGGAAGCGCTCACCGCCATCGTCTGAGATCAGCGGTAGAAAATCAGAAAGTGTTGTTACAGGGGTATCGAAAAAGCGCTCGAACTCGCGGTTGCACTCCACCATTCCGGTTTCGATGCTCCAGCTCCAGGCGGGCATAGACAAACGAAACAACTCCGCTTTAAGCGAATTGTCTGCTTGCTGTACAAGACTCAGCTTGACGTCACTCACCTGCCTACCCCAATCGAACGGCCATCATGTCTAGGCAATTCCATCTGTAGGTCGCGAAACTCCAGATAACAGGAAACGGCAGATACCTTGAGTACCCGCCTGTCACGCGGTGCATCCTTGCATTGGAGCCAAACTCGGCTCCTACCAAACTAATAGTGTGGTGGCCTTTCATCCCCCACATTCATTCCTGGTTGACTGACCGAGGATTCCACGGTCTTGACCTTCTTGGCGAAGTAGCGCAGCTGTTCCTGCAGCTGGCGGATGGTTTCATCCTGCTTTGCGATAACCTCATTGAGACTTTGCAAACTGTCTTCCTGAAAAGACAACCGTATCTGCAGTTCCTGAACCATTGCCATAATGTCGTCAGAATCATCTTCAGAAGGGACAAAATCGCTCATAAACACCCCAAATCGTTATCAGACAATCCAATGGTACAGACTGCGCTCAAAACCCAACTCAAAATCCTATAAATATTATGAGAAAGATATCGCAAGGCACTGTTTTTATTGCTGTAGTTGGTCAAAATCAACTCTCTCTACGAACATACACAATGACACGGGTAATTACAAAGACAAACACTTAAAAATGTCGGTTTGGACAATAAAAACGGCAGAAACTGACTGCTTTTCGTACAAAATCTACTTTTCAGTCCACTGCTTCAGCTCGGCACCGCACTTTTTACAGCGCTCAGCATCCTTTTCGTGGCCTGACCAATGGCACTCAGGGCACAACACTTTGCTGCGCTCGCGCTGCATTTCAGAGGCCAGTTCAGCAGTGAGAATTCCCGTAGGCACGGCGATAATTGAGTAGCCCGTCAACATGGCGGCGGAGGCAATTATCTGCCCCAACACCGTATGCGGAGTGATATCCCCGTAACCAACGGTGGTAATGGTGACAATGGTCCAGTAGATACTCTTCGGAATACTGGTAAAGCCATTTTCCGGCCCTTCCACAATAAACATCAATGAGCCAAAGATGGTGGACAACACCAACACCGTGGAAAAGAAGACAAAAATCTTGTGTCGCGACGACAACATAGAGCGCACCAGAACATTGGCTTCCGAGAGATAGCGAACCAACTTCAACACCCTGAATACCCGCAACACCCTCAGCAACCGTACCACCAGTAAATAACTGGCATCGGTGAAAAACAATTCCAGATAAGTGGGTAGTATCGACAACAAATCAACAATGCCGTAGAAACTGCGAATGTAGCGCCAACGGCGCGTCGCCACATAGACCCTGACAACGTACTCAATGGTGAAGAGGATAGTAAAACCCCATTCCAGTAACGTGAGCCAGTGACCCCAACGCTCTGAAACCCAACTCACCGTATCGATCATTACCAGAAATACACTGAGCATAATCATCCAGATCAAGAACATATCGAAGCCCTTACCCGAGGGCGTATCGGTTCCGAAGATGATAATATTCCACTTACGTTGCAGTGCTGAGCGCTTCATTAGACATTCCTGATGACGACCTTCGATGGATCGTTGAACTGAGTAACTGTATATCCGATTGATTATAACCCTACGGAAGCAAACGTGGCTTTACTACTCAAACCCCTGCGCTGCCCCTACTGCAGCGAACCTATGGACAAACGCCTGCTGCGCCGTGAAGGCTTGCTCCAGGATTTTCTCAAGAGCAACAAATTCCCCTGCCCGCATTGCAAAAACTGGGTGGTGTATCCGGAGAAAGCTGATACCGCGGCCTCAATGGGTATTTTTATCGCTGTAATTCTGGCACCGCTGTTTCACTTCTGGGACGTGCAACTGATGGACACCCGCTATCTGTTCGCCCTCGGGGTCGCTGTCTTTATCGTAGGCAGCTTTACCCAGAAATTGGACAAAGCCGGGAGAGCTCAACCCAGTGGTGAGGACGCCTCATCATGAGTAAGAATTCTCGCCTCGTTTACTCCACTGATGCAGGCCGTATCAAAGAATCGACCACACAAGAGAACTTTGATGGCAGTGACGACGGTATTGTGCGCCTGCACAGGGAGACCAAGGGTCGCAAGGGCAAGGGGGTAACCCTGGTCAAAGGCGTATCCGGCTCTCCCGACGATTTAAAAACTTTGGCAAAGAAACTCAAGCAACAGTGCGGCGTGGGCGGCAGCGTCAAGGACGGCGTTATCGAAGTACAAACCGACGATCGCAACAAGCTCAAGGCGTTGCTGGAAAAACTGGGACACACCGTTAAGATTGCGGGCGGATAGACCCCCGGCTGACGCGACTGACAAGCTGGCACAGTTTCTGCTCTCCATCTACATAGCACAGAACTTTCGCCATTTTTTTGGCGTTGTGATTCCTCTGTAGACACTGATGTAGGTGGAGCTTCAACCATGGAAACAACAGAACTTTGGCTATTGCTGGATACGTCCGCAAAAATTGCCCTGGGTGCGCTGATCGCCGGTATCTGCCTATGGATTGCGGGTAGACGCAACCCTCTCGGGGGTTCGGGAAAGAGCAATCGCCGCATGGAAATACTCGAAGACGTGTCCGGCAACGTGGGCAACGTCAATCATATTTTCGCCAAATATTCGTCACTGGTTATCGAATCCACCCGCTTTGGCAATCGCTGGCCCCAGGCTCGCAAGGACGAGCTGACCCGGGTTAATACTGAGCTGGTACAAGAATTCAAGAAAATGGCCGACGCCGAGGCCAAACTGTTAATGCTGGGAGAAAAGGCCCTGGAAAAAACCCTGAGGCTCTACGGCGCCCGCATCGCCCATTTCCGCAAACAGGTCTACGTGGGCCGTCAGGATATCGGCGAGCAGGATATCGTGGCACTGAAGCAGGAAATCATGAAATTGCGCGAACAGTTCTACGATATTCTCAGTAAAAAATACGACAGATTGCTGGCAGCATAGCTCTGTTTCGGGTCAGCCTTATAGCAACTGTTACTCGAGTGGTCTAAAATTGTCGACCTTGATGGGAAAGCCATTCCCCAACGCACCATTCCACAGTCATCGACGATACGCAGTACCACTTGATGCAAACGAAAGAATACCTTTTGATCGGCGCCATCGCTGTTTTGCTGGCCAATGTTTCCATTGTCGCCACCCTATTTGCAACGGGTTACATAGGTCACCACGATCCGGAACCGGAGGAGGAACCCGAACCCGTTGCCGAGGAAACCCTGCCTCTAGAACCTCCCAAGCCGTCCATTATTCACTCCATGGCCAAAGCCATGTACGCCTGTGAAGACAAGCTTAACTCCGCCAACAAGGGCAAAGAGTTCAGCTATGAATTCGATACCGTGGCCAGTCGCTACAACAACGATGAAGGCAAGTACATGATCTTTATCGAGACTCATACCAGCAGCCGCAATAACGCGCCTCAACAGGATAATAGCGTGATCTGTGAGGTGTCGGATGAGGATCTGTCGATCAAGGGTTACAAGGTATTGCCGCTCTAGGTTTTTCGGCTGCGCCGGGCCTACAGGCTCTCCCTGCACATTCTGGCGTTCTTTTGTTTAATCGAGTGAATTTGCGCGAATGTTTCGCCCTCGCTGGGCGAGTTAAGACCTTTGGTCGCCCAAAGGCCTTAACAATCCAAAACCGCCCCATTCAGCCGCCGGCTGCGCCGGTTCCCTGCGCTACTCAGAAGCTAGCGGCCGCTCGCAGACTCGCATTTTTTGACAATTAGTCAAAAAACACTCAAACAGTGCTCGCTGTTTCCGCCGCTAGTTTCTTCCGTTGCTCGGCGACTTCAAAGGGGATTATCGGTGCCACA
>JALUYN010000008.1 GCA_027012915.1 Cellvibrionaceae bacterium | reverse complement strand
GCCAAGCCACAGTTCACCGGTCCCAGTCTGTTTAACTTTGCGGAGGTTTCCGACCTTCTGTTAAATGCCGGCGGCATCGCCGTCGTCGACACGCCACAACATCTGGCAGAATCGGTAAGCAATTTATTGAAGCAGCCTGATCAGGCCCAGGCGATGGGTGAAGCGGCGCTGCAAGTGGCCGAGCAAAACAAAGGCGCCCTGGGGCGCCTTTTGGAAGTGATTGATCAGCAACTGCAGCGCTGATCCCTATTTGCTCGCCTGTGAATTAATCGTAATCGCTGCGCTTGACCAGCGTATCACTGTCGAGCCACTGGTCCAGCTTCAGAATATCTTCCGGCGTCAGGTTACCCGCCACTTCTTTGAGCTTCAGCATATTGATGATGTAATCGTATCGGGTGTTGTCGTAGTTGCGCTGGGCAGTGTAGAGATTGCGCTGAGCCACCAAGACATCTACCAGATTACGGGTACCCACCTCATAACCTGCCTGTGTCGCCTCAAGGGCACTGGTGCTCGAAGTAATGGCCTGCTTACGAGCCTTAACCTGAGCCACGCCGGTCACCACATTCAAGTGCAGTGAACGGGCACCCTGAATGGTGTCACGTTGGGCTTTATTGAAGTTCTCATGGGCTTCATTGGCTTGAGCATACGCCTGGCGACGCTCACCGGAAACACGCATACCGCTGAAAATAGGTACATCCAAACGCACGGCGAATTGAGTACCGTCGTAGTTACGACTGTCATTGGGAATCGTCGCCACGCCCACATCGATATCAGTATTGGTGTCGTCCATATCGGTATAGGTAGCCGAAGCAGTAATAGTCGGCAAGTGACCGGACGCCTTTGAGCGCGCATTGTGCTTAGCGGCTTTGGCATTCAGCTTGGCCACCTTGAGGCCGTAGTTGCTGTTCAGAGCAGTATCGACCCACTCAGCGCGATTGGCCGGAGTTGGTGCAATTACAGGAAAAGTCTCTACCAACGGAGCGACACTGCCGTGGGGCTGTCCGGTCAATACTTCCAGTTCTTCAAAAGCAATACCCAGCTGACCGCGAGCACCCAAAGTAGTTGCCGTTGCACTATCGTAGGCAGCTTGAGCTTCGTGCACATCGGTAATCGCCGTCAATCCCACTTCAAAACGCTGGCGAGTTTGTTCCAATTGATGGCTCAATGCGGTTTCCTCCGCTTGTGCCGTTTCCATATTGTCGATCGCGCGCAGAACATTGAAATAGGCTTCGGATACGCGAACGATCAAATTCTGCTGATCGGCGCTGAATTGGGCTTCGGCCAACTCACTTAGCGACTGTCCCTGTTTGTAACCAAACCAGGCCGCCATATTGAACAACGGCTGAGTTAGACTGACAGAATAGGTACGATTCTCCGATTCAATAGATGCCTCATAGGAAATTGGCGGTGTGGAGGGATCCGTAAAAGAGGAAGACAGACTGTCCTGTTCAACTTCCGCATAGGATGCCGTCGCCGTCACCTGCGGCAATAAATTCGCGCGTCCCAGCGTTAACGCCTCTTTCCCCGCTCTGTATGCCGCGGTATTGGCCCGAAGCTGTGGATCGTTATCCAGCGACAGGGAATAGATATCCTTGAGTGATTCGGCATTAACATTCAAGGTCATGGCGCTGATTGCGCCGGCAATCAACAACGGGATGCGTTTTTTAAGCATACTGTTTCCTTAGGGACTGAATTCCTTTGATGTCGTCACTTTCTCTACACAACATCGAAAAACGGTGAGCATCTACAAAATTGAGGAGGGTCAGTATAACGGCTCAATTATCGTGCAGCGACCAATCTTGCTGCTAAGATGGCGAAAAGTGCTCTATTTTACCTTTCTTTATCGTTTTGTTTGCGCTGAAGATTATGGTGAAATTGCGCCGCGCCATTCTGCCTGCTGTTCAACTAATATTATATGGCGTTTTCTAAACTTCTATTGTTCAAGGAACCCTCTATGACGCCCTCATTTTGTGTGCGCAGCCTGTTATTGACTCTGACTTCGGTTTTTATCATCAGCGGTTGTAGTGAAACCGTTGAACCGACAAAGCTGGTGCGCCCGGTAAAAAGCATGCTGGTCGCCGACCACCACGCCGCCAGCGTCATGGTGTTCCCCGGTAAAATCCGAGCCGCCGACAAAGTGGATATGGCATTTCAGGTACCTGGACAAATTAAAATACTGAACGCAGTGAACGGCCAGCGTGTGGCACAGGGTACCGTACTGGCTCAGCTCGACAGCCGCGATTTTGAGAGCAACCTCAAAGCAGCCAAAGCAGAGTACCAACGCGCTCAGGCAGACTTTCGGCGCTTCAAGGAACTGGTAGAGCGGCAGCTTATTTCCAAAGCCGATTTTGATCGCCAGCGTGCGCTGCGCGATATTGCTGAGGCCAATGTGGAAAAAGCCCAAAAGGCATTGGATGACACAAAACTGGTCGCGCCCTTCTCCGGCGTAGTCGCCCATCGTTATGCGGATAACTTTGAGGACGTCAACGCCAAGCAGCCCATTCTCAGTCTGCAGAACATGGCTAGCCTGGAAGTCGTAGTGCAGGTACCGGAAAACGCCATACCGCAGAACCAAGACATGGAAATCATGCAAGAAGAAATCGAAGCCTTTGCGCGCTTTAACGGCCTGCCTGATCGCCTGTTTGATCTGCAGATGAAAGAGTTCACCCTCGATGCCGATCCCCGCACCCAGAGCTTTGAGCTGGTATTGCAAATGGCCACCCCCAACAACCTCAGCATCTACCCCGGCATGAGCGCCACGGTGGAAGCCACCATGCCCATGATGGATGAAAAACACTTGCTGATCCCCGCCGCTGCAGTATTTGCTTCGGCAGTAGACAACGATCAACAGTTTGTCTGGGTGATTAACTCCGATGCTCTCACGGTGTCCAAACTGCCCGTGGCTGTCGGCTCACTGCAGGGGGATAAAATTGAAATCATCTCCGGCATTGAAGTGGGCATGCGCATTGTTACTGCGGGCGTAAATTATCTGGCCGAGGGCGATGCCGTGCGGCTGATGCAAAGCGCCAGTCAGAAGGGTGCCCAATAACATGAGTGCCGCTGCCTTCAATATTGCCCAGTACGCCATCGAGAAAAAAGTCGTCACCATTGTTATGACTCTGGTGATGCTCGTGGGCGGTGCCGTCAGTTATCAAGAGTTATCGCGCCTTGAAGACCCCGAGTACACCATCAAGGAAGCGCTTGTTATCACGAATTACCCCGGCGCTTCTCCGGAAGAGGTAGAACTGGAAGTGACCGAAGTGCTGGAGAAGGAAATTCAGCGCATGGGCCAGGTGAAAGAGATCCGTTCTCTGTCACAGCCAGGGCAATCCATTATCACCGTGGAAATGAAAGACAGCTACGACCGTTTTGATCTTCCAGCCGTGTGGAAGGAGCTGCGCAATAAAGTCAGCGATGCCCAGAAAAACCTCCCCCCTGGCGCCTACGCCTCAGTGGTGCGCGATGACTACGGCGATGTCTTTGGCGTGGTCTACGCCGTTACCGGGGATGGCTTTTCGTCAAAAGAAATTTACGAACACGCGAAATTTCTGCAACGGGAACTCTCACTGTCCAGAGACGTTGCCAAGGTAGAACTCTGGGGCGAACAAAAGGAAGCAATCTACGTCGAGTTCTCTCGCGAAAAGCTCGCCACACTGGGCATCAGCCAGGATGAAGTGTATCGCAAGCTAAGTCAGCAAAATGCCATTGAACCTGCAGGCAGCGTGCGCGTGGGGCGCGACTATGTGCGCATCGACTCCCGCAGTGGCATCGGCAAGGTGGAAGACATCGGCGCCATGATTCTGCGTGAGGGTTCCCAGGCCGGGCAGGAAGCCAACCTTATCTATCTGCGCGACGTAGCCAAGGTCACTCGTGAAGATGTATCGCCAGCCACTCGTCTGTTGCGCTTTAACGGCGAACCGGCGGTGGCACTTGCCATCTCTACGGTCAGCGGCGGCAATGTGCTGCGTCTGGGCGATGCGGTCGAGGAACGTTTGCACCAACTGCAATCCCAGGCACCGGTCGGACTGGAGGTAACGCCGGTCGCCTTTCAACCGGATGTGGTCCGCAAAGCCATCAATGGCTTTATCAACAGTCTGGTGCAAGCACTGGTTATTGTCATAGTTGTGCTGCTGTTGTTTATGGGCCTGCGCGCCGGTCTGATTATCGGTGGGGTACTGGTGATTACCGTCATCGCCACCTTTATCCTGATGCGCATAAACGATGTGGCCCTCGAGCGCATATCCCTGGGCGCCCTGATTATTGCTCTCGGTATGCTGGTGGATAATGCCATCGTCATTACCGAGGGTATGATGGTGCGCATACAGTCCGGCGTCGACCGTCTGCGCGCGGCTAAAGAAGCCGTGGGCCAAACTCTCTGGCCACTTCTCGGGGCGACTCTGATTGCCGTACTGGCCTTTGCCGCCATTGGCACTTCCGAGGATTCCACCGGCGAATTCTGCGGCAGCCTGTTTAAAGTCATGATGTATTCACTGCTGTTGAGCTGGATTACCGCGATCACCGTGACACCACTACTATGTTACTGGTTTATACCCGCGCAATCCGACGCTCCGGCCAGCAGCGATGAAACGGCGAAGGGCCCCTACGACGCCAAACTGTTTCGGGTGTACCGCGGCATTCTCGAATTCTGCCTGCACCGCCGCTGGCTTACCATCGGCGTAATGCTGGTGCTACTGGTGCTGGCCATCATTGGCTTTGGTCAGCTGAAAAATTCCTTTTTCCCGAAATCCACACTGCCCAAATTTGTGGTGCACTACTGGCTGCCCGAAGGCTCCGACATTCGACAGACCTCTGCAGATCTTGAGGCCATCGAACAATTTGTCCTGGAAGATCAGCGGGTGACTCAGGTCTCCACCTTTGTCGGCGGCGGTGCGCCGCGCTTTAT
>JALUYN010000007.1 GCA_027012915.1 Cellvibrionaceae bacterium | reverse complement strand
CTCATACCCGGCAAGTACTGGAGAATTTGTAACAGGTTATGGGGATTTTCCCAATCGGGTTGAGCAGAGCTGTCCACAGTCGTTCCTCCAAAGAATTTTGAGGAACAGTGTCTCAGCTTGTCAGAAAGCTATGGATCAGCGGCGAGTATTAAAACGGTGAGGCAGGAAAGAAAAACGAAGCCGCCGACCGATATTTCTGGTCGGCGGGATGCAACAATTAGGGATTGCGCACTTTGTCGTTCACGGACAGCGGCCTGGTGGTTTCGAGAACCAAACCATAACTCATGCGTTCAAAGGTGCGAAATACCATCAACAAGCCGGCTCGTTCGTCGGGCAAGCTAACAACATCGCCTTTGATGCGATCGCGCACCTTGCCGCCATTTTTGTACAGAGCCAGAACATTTCCTATAACCACACCATCGCGTTCACCGCGATTCAAAGCAACAACATCTAGGCTGCCAACCTGGGTTAAACCGCCTTCCACTCCAATGACCACGCCCTCTACTTCATCTTTAGGTGCGGAGGGAAAGAATGTGGAATCAATAGCGCGCTCTTCATTCGGCAGCAGCCGATCGCCAACGCGAATTTCCTGTGTAGTTCGCGACACCGAGAAGGTGGCTAGTCCCTCGTCACTGGAGATCATTTTGACGCTACCCATATCCAGAGCCTGTAAACCCAACACCTCTTTGGTTTCGGGATCGACAAACTGCTGCCCTTTGCGGTAGACACCATAGACCTTATTGGCACCGTCGAATTCACCGCGCGCATAGAGCTCGTCACCGGCACCCAATATCAGATGTTGTTCAGCGCCAATCAATACATATGGTGCTTTTTCAAGATCGTCTTTTTCAACAATTCGGCTGCGGCTCAGGAAGTTATGGATAGCATCCAGCGGTATCGCTGGAATCGCTTCACCCAGAGGCTCAATTCGCATGGTAGGAGAAAGTTTGAAAGTCTTACCAGTCTCCCCTCTTTCCACAATCAAGCGCGGACGACCATCCAGATAGATCAGCCGCACGATATCGCCAGGATAAATCAGGTGAGGATTTTCGATCTGAGGATTGGCGTGCCAGATTTCAGGCCACATCCAGGGAGTTTGCAAGAAGGTTTCGGAAATATCCCACAGGGTGTCCCCTTTAACCACGGTGTAGCTATCCGGGTGGGAATCATTTAGCACTACCTCTTCCGCAGTCACTGAAAAACTCAGCCACGCGGCCGCCATACCTAGCAGTAATTTTTTCATGGGAGTAGATCCTTTGTATTCGGTAACCGGCAGTTAGCTTTATAATAGCCAATACACCTGTGAGATGCCGGGATCGCTCATCAGCCTTTGCGGTGACTGAGCGACACCTAAATGCTGTATGATTCATAATGTTAGCAGCGATTGTTGCATTTTTACTAGAAGTTTGCCGTGTATATTGCGGTTTTTGAGAATTAATCCAAAGAAATAGTGATCTATGGCCCTGTTACCCATTCTGGAATTCCCGGATCCACGTCTGCGCACCATCGCAGAGCCCGTTGAACAAGTCGATGACGAGCTTCGCAGTTTGATCGACGACATGTTTGAAACCATGTACGCCGCGCCCGGCATCGGCTTGGCGGCCACCCAGATCAATGTGCACAAGCAAGTAGTGGTCATGGATATTTCCGAGGACCAGGATGAACCTCTGGTGTTTATCAATCCAAAGATCTCAGTGCTTGAAGACGATACCCTGCCCTACGATGAAGGCTGCCTTTCGGTACCAGGGTTTTACGAAACGGTGGATCGCCCTTCCAATATTCGAGTCGAAGCGCTTGATCGAGAGGGACAACCGTTTACCCTCGAGCCTGACGGACTGCTGGCTGTCTGCATTCAGCATGAGATGGATCACCTCAATGGCAAGTTGTTTGTGGATTATCTATCTGCCATGAAACGCAACCGCATTCGCAAAAAGCTCGAAAAGCAGCATCGTCAACAGGCCTGAACAAGGGCCTGTTCATTCTTTTTAACTCTCCTTCACAAGCTACGGATTTACCATGTCAGATTCTGGCCTCCGCATTGTCTTTGCCGGTACCCCTGATTTCGCCGCCCACCATCTGAAAGTACTGCTGCAAAGTGAGCATCAGATTGTGGCCGCTTATACACAACCCGACCGCCCGGCGGGACGAGGCAAGAAGCTGGTAGCCAGCCCGGTGAAACAGCTGGCACTGGAAAATGATATTCCAGTAGTGCAACCGCCAAACTTCAAAGACCTGTCCGATCAACAACAGCTTAGCGACCTCAACGCCGATGTGATGGTGGTGGTGGCTTATGGTCTGCTTCTGCCACAGGCTGTGCTGGATATCCCCAAGTACGGCTGCATCAATGTACACGCCTCTCTGTTGCCGCGCTGGCGCGGAGCGGCTCCCATTCAAAGGGCCGTTGCCGCAGGCGATAGCGAGTCAGGCATCACCATTATGCAAATGGATATTGGCTTGGATACTGGCGATATGCTTGTTACAACCCGCTGTCCCATAGATGCGGATGAAACGGGTGGTAGCCTGCACGACAAGCTCATGGAGCAAGGCGGGCCAGCACTATTGGATGCTCTGGCACAGATTAAAACCGGAACCACCCGACCACAGAAACAAAACGACAGCCAAGCCTGCTACGCCAGCAAACTCAGTAAGGCTGAGGCGGTTCTCGATTGGTCTCTGGATGCGGCCGAGCTGGACCGACAGATTCGTGCCTTTAATCCCTTTCCGGTCGCCTACTTTAGTGAAGGCAAAGACCGAATTCGCGTGTGGCAAGCCACGCGACAAACAGGAAGTTCAGATACTCACCCACCGGGTACCATTGTCCGCGCCGACAACGACGGTATCGAGGTAGCCTGCGGCGAAGGCACTCTGCGACTTCAGACCCTGCAGTTGCCGGGGAAAAAAGCCATGCCTATCAACACCATCCTCAACGGTTATAGAGACCGTTTTGCAGTAGGAACCCAGCTTAATTAAGCTCGATTGAAATTGACGCCATGTCCAGTTCATCCAAGACCAGTCCCAAAATGCGCAAAGTAAGAACCCAGGCGGCGCTAACCATTGCCCAGGTGTTGCAACAACAGGCATCGCTGGCCAGTTTGATGGCCCCCGCCCAAGCGCTAGTGCCGGAGAAGGACCGCGCATTGTTGCAGGAAATATGTTTTGGTTGTCTGCGCTGGCAGCCCAAACTGCAGGCCATTCTCAATCGCCTGATGGACAAGCCGCTCAAGCCAAAGGACACGGATATACAGAGCCTGCTTTTGCTTGGGCTCTATCAGCTCGACTACACCCGCATACCAGAGCACGCGGCACTCAGCGCAACGGTGGATGTATGCAAAGATCTAAAAAAGCCATGGGCCACCAAACTGATCAATGGAGTATTGCGGCGCTATCTGCGCGAACGACAGCATTTGATGGAGCAATTGCAAAGCAGCCCTGGCTACACCAGCGCTCACCCCAACTGGCTGCGCAAGCAAATACAGCAATTTTGGCCTGAGCAAGCTGACAATATTTTCGACGCCAACAATGCCCACCCGCCAATGACCTTGCGTCTGAACACTGCAAAGCAAGGGCTAGACTCGATACTCAAGCAGTTAAAGGGCTCGCGGGCAACTCCTTTCAGCCCCTACGGTATTACTCTGGAAACACCTTGTGATGTCACGGCTATCGAAGAGTTTCAGCAGGGCTTGCTCAGTGTCCAAGACGAAGCGGCACAACTGGCAGCACCGCTGTTGCAACTGCAAGCCGGCCAACGAGTACTGGATGCCTGTTGTGCTCCAGGAGGCAAGACTGGGCACCTGCTCGAAGTAGAACCGCAGCTTGCAGAAGTTGTAGGCCTTGAATTAGAGGAAAGGCGAATACAGCGAGTTAAGGAAAACTTGCAGCGTTTAAAGTTGCAGGCAACGCTAGTGTGCTGTGACGCCAACAACTTGGACAAATGGTGGGATGGCAAGCCGTTTGACCGCATTCTGCTGGATGCCCCCTGCTCTGCTACGGGAGTCATTCGACGCCACCCGGATATCAAAGCTCTGCGTAAAGCCACGGATATAGCCCCGCTGGCCAACATGCAACTGCAGCTTTTGGAAAGCTTGTGGTCTACGCTTAAGCCCGGTGGCCTGCTCCTCTACGCCACATGTTCGGTACTGCCCACGGAAAACACTGAGGTGATAGCCCGCTTTATAGAACAGCACAACGACGCCGAACACAGGGTGATCGATGCCGATTGGGGGCTGCCCCAAACCTATGGTCGGCAATTACTCCCTCAACCAGGCGGCTACGATGGCTTCTACTACGCGCTACTGCGCAAACTCGACCAATGAGTTGGTGTGAACCACCTCCAGGGCGTTGTACAATTCCTCACATCCACTGGGGAATCGATATATAAAGAAGAAGAAGGAAGCCCAAGGGCACCATGAAAATTATTATTCTGGGGGCCGGCCAGGTGGGCGGCACACTCGCCCAAAATCTGGCTAACGAAGCCAACGATATTACCGTGGTAGATCATGATGAGGATCGCTTGTCGGAACTGCGTGATCGTCTCGATATAGGCGTAGTCAACGGCGAGGCCTGCCACCCCAATGTACTGATTCAGGCGGGCGTCGAAGACGCCGATATGCTCATTGCCGTCACAAACAACGACGAGATGAACATGATCGCCTGCCAGGTGTCCTATAGCCTGTTCCGCACGCCCACCAAAATTGCTCGGGTTCGGGCCAGCGCCTATTTGAATCAGCCACGCCTGTTCGGCACCGAATCCATTCCCATCGATGTCTTGATCAGTCCTGAACGCTTGGTCTCGGACTACATCTTCCGCTTGATTGAGCACCCCGGCGCACTGCAAGTACTGGATTTCGCCAATGATCTGGTCCAGCTTGTAGCGGTGAAGGCCTACTATGGCGGCCCGCTGGTGGGAC
>JALUYN010000006.1 GCA_027012915.1 Cellvibrionaceae bacterium | reverse complement strand
CGCACATCTAATCCCCCTCTAAGTCGCTGAGCGCAGGGATGATATTCGGGGTCAATCGCACAGGACGTGCGATTGAGTCACAGCGAGCAGGGACGCGAGTCTGTGACGACCCCAGGAATATCAGCCCGGAGCGAGGAAGCCGAAGGCCGACTTTGCGGGGGCGGTTTGGGATCGCGAAGGGCTTTGGGCGTCCAAAGCCCTTGGCTCGCCCAGCAGGGCGAAACATTTGCTCAATGTGGTCCTGTCAATAAAGAAATATTCCACAAGATATTTCCCCGGACAGCAGTGCGCGAAAGCGGGGACCTCCCCCAGTAACATCCCATCTCTCTAAGCTATCACTTCCCCCCGGTTATTCACCAATTAATAGCCATAACTCGCCTGCAACCCCAAAGGCAGCCCCAAGCCCCAGTACGCCAACAGATAGGCGCTCCAAAGCAGCAGGAACATTAACGAGTAGGGCAGCATCAATGCGGTTACAGTGCCAATGCCGGTGTTTTTCATATAGCGCTGGCAATAAACCACTACCAGTGGGAAGTAGGGCATCAGCGGCGTAATAATATTGGTGGTGGAGTCTCCCACGCGATAGGCCGCTTGCGTCAGGTCAGGAGAAATACCCAGCTCCATCAGCATCGGTACCAGAATCGGTGCCAGCAATGCCCACTTGGCGGATGCGGAACCCACAAACAGGTTCAGAAGCCCGGTCAGCGCAATAATGCCAATAATGGTTACTGCCGCCGGCAGTCCCGCGGCCTTTAAAAAGGCGGCGCCTTTAATGGCCAGTAGAATCCCCAGATTGGATTGCGAAAAGGCAAAAATAAATTGTGCGATAAAAAACATGATCACCAGGTAGTACGCCATGGTTTCCATGGCTTTGGTCATGCCTGCGATAATGTCCTTACTGCTCGATACCGTGCCAGCTGCGTAGCCATAGACAATGCCGGGAACAACAAAAACCAGAAATATCAGCGGCACAATCGAGCTCATCAATGGCGCCCCTCGCTCTACCAGAGAGCCGCCACTGCCGCGCCAGGCTGATGCCTCGGGCCAGGCGCTAATACCTACCAGTACAACAACCGCGAGCATGGCTCCCAGTGCCGCACGCAGGCCGCGTCTTTCGGCATCGCTCAGTGGGTCCAGCGTTGGCAAGTCTTCCAGGTCACCGTCCAGTGATTGTCCCTGCAAACGAGGCTCGACAATTCTGTCCGTGACATACCAGCCCACGAGAATAATCAGCAGCGACGACGAGGCGGTGAAGTAGAAGTTGTTAAGCGGGTTCAGTACCAGGTTGGGGTCTAAAATTTGCCCGGCGGATTGTGAAATACCCTGTAGCATAGGATCGATAACCGAGGGCACAAAGTTGGCGGAAAAACCCCCTGAAACACCGGCAAAGGCGGCGGCGATGCCCGCCAGTGGATGGCGTCCTGCGGCGTAGAAAATAACTCCACCCAGCGGGATGACCAGCACATATCCGGCATCGGCGGCGGTGTGACTGATGATGCCTACAAGAATCAACATGGGGGTGACCAGCCAGCGCGCGGTAACCGCCAGCATGGCCCGCAGCGCGGAGCTGATAAACCCTGTGTGTTCAGCAACACCGATCCCGAGCATGGCCACCAGTACCACGCCTATGGGGTGGAAGTGGGCAAAGGTTTTCACCATCGAAGAGAAGAACGACACCATGGCATCGCCAGAAAGTTGATTGACCACCAGCAGTGGCTTGCCATTGCGCGGATCCTGAATTCCCCAGTCGATATAAGAAAGTGCCCAGGACAATCCCCAGACAATAAACAGCAGCGCAATAAACAGTAGTGCAGGATCGGGCAGTTTATTGCCGACCCGTTCAATGGTGGCCAGAGCGCTCTGGCCGAAACTGGCATTATTGTTATTGGTGTTATTCATATTGCGTGCCTTAGCGATGAGTTCGTGCTTTTATACTGCGCTTGGGGAGATTGTTAGATTAAATCACCTCGAAAGCGGCTCAGTGTAGCACTTATTAATCAAGGAGAAATGCCATGGTGAAATGGGGATTATCGGCATTAATGGTCGTGGGGTTGCTGTTGGTGGTTGTTGGATTTGCGCAGTACAGCAGTTCGGGCAGCCAGGTGGCTCAGTTTGATCTAAAGCCAGAACGTTTGAATCAAGGGCAGCTGCAGCTGGCTCCTCACATGAATGCCATGCGAGCGATTCTGGCCACGCGTTATCGCAATCGCAGCAATAATCTGCGGGTCACCCATTACGACTATCAGTTCAGTGTATCCGATATGAAAGGCACAGCTCTGGTTACCCACAACGGTTCCAACTTCGAAACCTACAAGGAAACCCCTTCTCACCATCAGCGCACCAGTATTCGTCGCAATAATCATATTCTCAGCAGTTGGGAAGTGCTCGAAGATGGCATCTTTACCTGGCAGGTGAGTTTTACCAAGCGCCAGGCGCAGCTGGAGTCGGCGCAACTGATTGTGAAGCAGAATGTCATGACCAGCTTTCCCACCATATTGCCCGTTGGTGCGGTGATGATGGTCGTGGGATTTGTGCTGCTGATCGTCACCGGGCGAGCCAATCGTGTGAGTGGTTAAATGAAGCCAAAAAATAGGTGGAAACAAGACAGCTTGTCAAAATCGCTCATAATGCAGAACTGGGCCTGATTTGAATCAAGTAATTACGGATATCTCTGCCCTAGAATTTTCGCGATAGAAACTTGAAGGAAGAAAACTATGTCTGAAGTGGTTAACCCTGAAAACGCCAAAGTATTGGTTGTGGTGGATCCCTGTCAGGATACCCACCCGGCACTGGAGCGTATGTTCGCCGTCTATGCAAACTACACGGAAGAGCAATTGCGCTCGGAGGCGGCAGAGGTGGTTATTCTGATTCTGGCCAATCAGGAGAGTATGGACTCGTCCCACACTTCGTCATTTATCGCCCGGGATTACCAGTGGTTTATCGATATGTTCGGTGAGGCCAGTGGTACCGATTACGCTACCGTTTTGACCGCCTGGGGCGGTGACTGGGCGCAGACCATTGTTGACGTCTGCGATGAGTACGATATCACTTTCACCATGGTGCCTTTTTACGGTGAGGTACGGAATCATATTCTCAGCGACGAACGCTGGAAATTGCTGCGTAAATCCAAGCAGCCGGTCATGCTGGTCAGCCAAAGTACCGATCGAAGCGCCGATGCGCAGCGCAAGGTTCTGGCTGCGATCAAGGCTCAGGACCCCGAATATGACGGCCTGAATCGCGATGTACTGGAGCAGGCGCAGCTGATCTGCGGATTCCTGGGTTCTGAGCTACACGTGGTAAACGCCTACGCCGATTCCATGGACTACCCGGATCGCGGTCGCATCGCCGCTATGGCGGGTATTGATAATGACCACGTTCACGTCAAGGTGGGTGCGCCGGACGAAGTGATTTGTGATGTTGCCAATGACATCGGTGCCGCGGTGGTGATGATTGCGAGTCAGCGTCGCACAGGACTGCGCAGCCGATTCCGTGGCAATACTGTCGAGAAGATCGTGGGTCGCTTGGAAGCCGATATTCTGATGATCTGAAGGTCGGGACTGAACCGCACGAAAAAAGCCGGGACTGACGCCCGGCTTTTTTATTGTCCAAACTTTTGAATGCAATTATCGGTTTACGACAAAGTTGTGCTTTATCACGGCTTTTGATTGAACAAGCCGCCGTTATCTTCGTATTATCCTGAGCTGTCTAATAACGCAACTCAGGAAAGTCATTCATGTCCGAAGTTCTTACCTATACCGTCGAGGATGGTATTGCACAGGTTATCCTCAATCGCCCGGGAAAATACAACGCCTTGAGCACCCAGCTGTTTGAAGCACTGGCGAATACCGGTGAAGCCATCAAGAAGGACAATAGCGTCAGAGTTGTTGTACTCAGTGGTAGTGGCGGTAACTTCTGCGCTGGTTTGGATATGGAAAACTTCACCTCCGGTGTGCTGAACGACAGCCTGCAACCCCGCAGCCACGGCCTGACCAACCTGTTTCAACACGTTGCCTGGGTATGGCATGAAATTGAGGTGCCGGTAATTGCTGCGATTCAGGGGGTGTGTCTGGGCGGCGGTCTGCAGATTGTCTCTGGTGCGGATATGCGCTATGTGCACCCTGAATCCAAATTGAGTATTCGTGAAATCCACTGGGGTCTTGTACCAGATATGGCAGGAACCCAATTGTGGGGACACTTTGTGCGCGAAGATATTCTGCGTGAACTGACCTATACCGGTCGTATGTTCAGTGGTGAAGAAGCAGGTCAATTCGGTTTCGCCACCCGTCTGTGCGAAAACCCGCTGGAGGAGGCTCTGGCAACCGCGAAGGAAATCGCCGGTAAGAACCCTCACGCGATTCGTGGCTGTAAGCGCCTGATCAACAATCAACTGTCGCTGAGTGCCGAAGACGGTCTGCTGCAGGAGTCTGTTGAGCAAGATGAGCTGATCGGCAGCCCCAATCAGTTGGAGGCCATTATGGCCAACTTTGAAAAGCGTTCGCCAAACTTTGCCGATCCCGATTAAAGATCCTTAAAAGGTCTGTTCCCGCGTAGACTTCGCTTATCTGGCGAGCCGCGCGAAGGACAATTTAAAAAGCCCGCAGCAAGAAATTGTTGCGGGCTTTTTCGTGTTACGCAGATTGGGGTAAATACAGTCAGCTCTGAAATTGGCTGATGTTAGTCATTTCCTTGGCCACCCACTGTTCCGCTTCCTGGCCCAGAGCTTTGGCAGAGTGTGACTCGCTTTCGATCACCGGGCCGATGGATACCGTCACGACTCCCGGGGTGAGCAGCACGCTTTTACCGGGCCAGCATTCCCCCGCGTTGTGGGCGACAGGGATGACATTGGCGTTATTCTTTTGAGCCAACAGTGCACCACTGTTGCTGAATTCCGTTGGTTGGCCCGGGTGGATA
>JALUYN010000005.1 GCA_027012915.1 Cellvibrionaceae bacterium | reverse complement strand
ATTGGCCCGCTTGATCAACTCCACCAGGCGTTGCAGTGCGTCCTGACGATTCTTCTCCTGAGTACGAAATTGCTGGGCTTTAATAATCACAATACCGTCACCGGTGATTCTGCTATCGCTCAGCGCCAACAGCCGCTCCTTCAATGCTTGGGGCAGTGAGGATCGGCGAATATCAAAGCGCAGATGTACCGCCGATGAAACCTTGTTGACATTTTGGCCGCCGGCACCCTGGGCGCGAATTGCCGTTATTTCCACCTCATCGGGTGACAACTGTATACGATTGGATATTTGTAGTTCAGACACGGACAATCCGTTTACTCCCGGGCTTTATCAAGGCCACTTACCCACTGAAACTGGCGCCCTTGGTGACGCGATCACAAAATGGCGGTATTTTACATGCAAGGCCGCTCAATTTGACGGCAATATAGCTATACTTTTCTCATAGCTACTCGATAATTTATCACATTGCCCACTGAAGGATCCCTGTATGGATATGCAAGAAATACTCAGCCAATACAACGAGCTTTGCGAAGACAATGACTGGCACGTATTCCATACCCCAAAGAATCTGGCCGCCGCCCTCAATGTCAATTCGGCGAAAATTCTCGAGCACTTCCAGTGGATCACCGAGGAAGAGTCTTTCAGTCTGGCACGCATACCGGATCGCAAGCAGGTGATCGGGCGCGATCTGGCCGCCACATTTTTTACTATTATGGCGCTGGCTAATAAGCTCAATATTGACCTGGAAAGTGAAATTATCACCAAGCTTAAAGAAGACTCTTCCACTTACCAGGGAATGCCGGAAGATCTGGATTCCTCTATCGAACTCTGAACCTAAAACCCAAAAAGCTAAGCACTCGAATAAACCAAAGATCTAACAAACATTGCCTACGGTGGAGTAATTGTATGTCCGATGATCAAGAGCATAACCATCATAGCCGCAGCGATAACACTAGTAACGAGCAACACAGCGGCGACCACGACACTAAAAGTAGCAAAAGGCGCTCGGAATCCTCGTCGTTGTTCCGTGCGCTGCGCAGCTATACCGGCGTACTGACGTCCAACCTCGTTGACGTAGTACGCACCGGCTCTGCAATTCCACTGATGTATACCGACAACTGGCTCAAAGACTTCTTTATGAAGACCGCAGACCCGGAGCGACTCCAGGCAATGGTAGATGCCGGCCGCTTTCTCAAGGACGCTCGCGAGGTAGCCGGACTGAATCTGCTGGAGCTATCCGAACTGCTGGGTTTGAAAGACGACGAACTATTGCGCGAAGTGGAAGAAGGCCGCGCCACCCTACCCTTCGATATGATATTGCGTATCGCTGCGCTGATTGCCAGGCATGACCCAATTCCCTTTATCATCAAGTTTGTTCGTACCTACAACCCTGCTCTGGAGCAAAAACTGGAAGCCTGGGGAGTGACCAAGCTGCCGAAACAGTACGAGCGCGAGCGACGTTTTATAAACCTGCTTAGAAAGCACGACGTCATCCGTGGTATTGATGATGACGAGTTTGAAAGGCTTATTGGCTATCAGGATGGCGCGATGGAATACGCTCTGACTATTATGAAAAAGGAACGGGAAGCCAACAGTTGAAGTACTGTGCGCCTCCCCAGTTCATAAAATCATCGGCGTTGGCTAAACGCCTGCCCTAAGAGAGTTCCGAGACGCGCCACTGAATCCTCCAATCCTCCACCGAGCCCTGCCATCACCCGATCATTAAAACGCTGTGTTCTCGGGTCTTCGAGAAAGCGCACGTAGGCATCCAAATCACCCAATGAAATATCGCGATAGGAATAGGCCGAAGACTGCACCACCGCCTGATGGATTGCAGGGCGTGACTGTTGCAGCAAACCTCGAACCTGAAGCTTGATGGCCTCCAGGTCTGTAGGCTGGTGCGGTTGCAATGCCGCCAACACGCCGGCGTACACGGCTACACTGGTATTCTCCTGCACGGCGATGGTGAAATCCGTAAGGCCCATAAGTTTTTCCAGACGCTCGGCGTGGGCAATTCGATCAGGGTCCTCGATGGTGCCTCCCTGGGCCATGCTGTTGGCGTACCCCTGCGGACTGGAGGCATGCTCTTCGGCAAGGGTTACACGTCGCCCTATGGGCGAGCGGTACCAATCCAGCAGAAACTCAGCATCTTCCTCTGACAGACTGCTACGCAAGGCAAAGCGCACAGCCGCCAGGATATCCGCCGGCACAACCGCCCGTTCAACGCTGGTGACTATCAGATCGTAATCTTCCCGGGGCATGGCACCGCCTTGTTCCGCCGCCTGATCCAGGCCAGTGACGACCATTTCAGGGAAGTAGCCCACCTGGGCACTCAGTCCGGACAACTCGAATAAACGATCCACCGTGGCGTTTGAGACCCCGGCATTAGCCAGATTCATCCCTACTAAACAAAAGCTCATTGCCAGCCAGCGGCACAACTTACGGCTCATATGTTTCTCTCTTGGTTTTACTTCTACTGTTTTTGCAGATGGAATCTAGGGAACCTCTGATCAAGTCTATGGCAGGCGCAGAGTAAATACACCACCACCGAGCGCACCACCATTAGCCAGCTCGATACTCCCTATGTGCTCACCGCGCTTGTGCATTTCGGCAACTTCTTTTGCGAAATACAAACCGAGATGCGTGCTGCCCTCAGTGAAACTGACCGATTTACTGAAACTCTGATCTGGAGAGCCAAGCATAAACGGCGGGTAACCATTTCCGTCATCGTCGACAGTAACCACCAGCTCGTCATTTTTTACCGCAGCACTCAAACGCATTTTGGCTTTTGAATAACGCGCGCCATTGACCAAAATGTTGTGTACGACACCGCCCACCAGTTCGGAATCGTAGTACCAGAACAGGTCTTCATCGCAATCGATCTCCACTTCCAGGCCGTTCACTTCAAACAGCATGTGGTTGCGCGCCACCTGCTCCTCCAGCATTTCCACTGGATAGTGCTCATCCACACGGACTGGCAAACGGTCATTCTGCATTCGATATATCGAGAGCAGCTGAATTAGCTCAGTATTAATGCGCGCTGCTTCGTACTGCAACACGCTGAATTGACTCGCCTGTTTTTCATCCCGCTCCGGTGTATCTCGTATGATTTCCTCCAGCGAATTCAGCAACATGCCAAGGGAGTTCTTCATATCATGCACACTGGAAGCCAGGATCAGAGAAAAATCGGCTTTGGACTTATCCTCACCGATATCTGCAACCGTGCCTTTGTTCGTCATCAATTACCTCGTTAACGCAGTCCGCGCTCCGCTTCTCTGCCCATAGTTCGCACCATCTCCTGCAATTGCCTGAAACGGGTAAACTGGGCGTGATTATTATTAATACTGTCCTGAACCTTTTGCAGCACCGTCAAGCACTCGTCCATATGCTCATCGCTCACTCCAAATTCTTTCATATCCGCTGTTAACGCCTGCACCAGATTCAAATGTACGCCGATGTGATTGGGGAACAGCCGCCTCGCTCGAACAAAACAGTCGATGGACAGTTTGTAGTCTTTAGCGTTGTAGTGGCCAATGCCCTCCTTATTGAGAGCTGCAACTTTCTTCCGGTTGATATCGCTGACCGGTTCTTCCAATAGACTATCGAGCTTCTGCAACGCGGCCTCATCCTTGCGGTATTTTTCCACTAAATCCTGAATCAGTTGATCGGCGTCTTTTTGCTTCCCCAGTGATTGCAGGGTGTGCACGAGGTCGATTTCGGAGTCGATATTCATCGCATCTTCCAGCAACTCCACCTGCTCTTCGATTTCTTCAAACAGCTTGCCGGCCTGCAGGTTTTCTCCCCTTCGCGTTAGCAGCTGGCATTCCACCATTTGGGTTTGCAAGCGCAACTGTTTATCCAGAGAAAACCGTTTACCCGCCGCATCCAGAACACGTAAAGCCTCGCGAGATATTTCCGAGGCGTGCGGGTCGTGATCCTTATATAGCTGAACCGCAGCGCGCCCCAACTGCAGATGATGTTCGAGTTTGTCGTGGCAGGAGTGCGCGCCTAGACGCACCGCGCGGCTATAGGCCTTGGCCGCCGCCGGATAATCGTTGTTTGCTTCCGCGGCTTTGGCCAGCGATGACTGCCTCAAGATGGATCGGGGCGATATTTTTACCGCAGCTGCCAACACCTTTTGACGAGCCTCGTCGTCTTCGACTCCCTCATAGGCATCCGCCAGGACATCGTAGGCCGCCATGCAATTGGGGTTTTCCTGAAGAATGTTCTTTGACCACTCGATGGCAGTGGTGGCGTCCCCCTGCGCCAGCTTGACTCGGGCCATGCCCACCTGCGCCCAATCCAGTGCTCGCACTTCAAGCACTTGACGATACACGGCTTCGGCTTGCTCCACATTGCCCTGCTGTAGCAACAGCTCAGCCAACAGTTTTTGATAGACCATCGCGTAGCGACTGCCGTTTTCGATTGAATGACGGGCTTTTGCGATGGCAGCTCCAATGTCGCCCAGATCAATATCATTCAGTACCGGATACATATCTGCGCGCTGTGCCAACAGACGATCGAGCCGCTTCTTCAGGGTGTTACCGGTGATGGGCTTGGTTAAATAGGCGTCTGGTGAGTAATCGAATGCGGAAAGCACAATGCTAACGCTGGATTCAGCTGAGAGCATCACAAACAGGCAGGATTTCTTAAGCAGCCCCCTGTGACGCAGCTCCTCAAGGACCTGCTGACCATTCTTCCCTTGACCCAGGTTGTAGTCACAGAGAATCAGATCATAACTTCTTTCCTGGCACAGCTTGATAGCTGAGTTGCCATTGGTTGCACTGGCGACATCACGGCACCCAAATTCTTCCAGCATTTTTATCACGGTGAGACGAAAATTCGTGAAATCGTCAACCACCAGAGTATGGAGCGAGCCGTAGCCTTGAAATCCCATGCCGATATATTCCTTGGTTCAGAGGTCTTAAGGTCTAT
>JALUYN010000004.1 GCA_027012915.1 Cellvibrionaceae bacterium | reverse complement strand
TAATCACCTGCGAAGCCAGCGTATCGGCGGAGCGCAAGCCCAAATTGTAACCGTGTGCAGTCACCGGGTGCATACCCACCGCAGCATCGCCAATCAACGCAAAGCGCTTACCAATAAAGCGATCAGAGTAGGCGCCAACTAAAGGATAGGAGTAGCGCTCGGTCACCAACTCCATGGCACCCAGGCGGTGATCAAGCATCTGCTTCACCTCCGCCTCAAAAGCGCCGGCATCAAGCTCAGTGAGCTCGCTGGCCCGAGTTGCGGGTACGGTAATAACGATCGAGGATTCCTGTTCACCAAGCGGCAAAATGGCGCAGGTTCGACCGTAGCGGAAACATTCCTGCGCGGTATTTCGATGATCCAACTGGTGCTTCATATTGCACACAATCATCACCCGACCGTAGTCCTTCATTTTGGCACCGATGCCCATCATGCGACGGGTCAGCGAGAAGCGGCTATCGGCTGCCACTGCCAACGGCGCCTCCAACACCTTCCCGCTGGCCAGCTGCACCTGAGCACTGGCGTCATTACTGGACACCGCGGTAACGGTCTGCTCCAGCATCAACTCGATATTATTGTGTTCAATCACTTCGTCGTAGAGGGCCTGACGGATTCTATGGTTCGCAACCAAATAGCCCAATGGCGCCTCGTGATCGTCAGTGCGTTCAAAGTGCAGCGCATAGGGTGAATCGCCATCCTGCACAGTGGCTTCACGCAGCGGATGCACCTGAGCAGGGTCGAAGCGCTGCCAGACATTGAGTTCCTGCAGGATGGTTTTCGACAGATGGGTCATGGCAATATCGCGGCCGTCCATCGCAGGTTGCGCGATCTGTTCGCGACTCTGCTGATCCACCACCGCCACACGTAACCCGCTCTTTGCCAGCGCGCAGGCAAAACTCAGCCCCGCCGGGCCACTACCCACAATGACAATATCTTTATTAATGACCGAAGGAGCGGCTGCGCTAATCTCTGACATGACGGTATCTCTATCTGACTCAACAAAACACATCGCACGCTAACACAGCCCTAAAGAGCAAAACCTGATCGTAATCAATATGATCACTCTCTACCCCTAACGGGATAAGTGGTTCAATTTTTTTCAAAGGCCCAAAACGCGAAAACCCCGATCTTCGCAGACCGGGGTTTTCGTAAGCAGCTGTCGCTGGCGAGAATTACGCGCGAGGACCAGCAGCTTCAATTTCCTCACTGACATCGAACTTCTTGATGTTTGCAGCGAACAGACCAGCCAGCTTGCTGGCGGCCTCGTCGTAAGCAGCCTGATCAGACCAAGCGTTACGTGGGTTCAGGTACTTGGCGTCAACACCAGGAACTTCTTTCGGGATAACCATGTTCATGGTTTCCAGAGTCTCGGTTTCAACGTTGTCCAGAGAACCGTTCTGACACGCGTGAACTACAGCGCGGGTTACAGGAATCGGGAAGCGGTTACCTTCGCCACCAGCACCACCGGAACCACCGGTCCAACCGGTGTTAACCAGGTAAACCTTGGAATCAAATTCCTGAACGCGCTTCATCAGCAGCTCGGCGTACTCGCGAGCAGGACGCGGCATAAACGGCGCACCGAAGCAGGTGGAGAACGCTGGATTAATACCGGCTTCAGCGCCCATCTCGGTAGAACCTACGCGAGCGGTGTAGCCAGACAGGAAGTGGTAAGCAGCCGCTTCTTTAGACAGCAGAGAAACCGGTGGAATAACACCAGTAACGTCACAGGTCAGGAAGATAACAACTTTAGGCTCGCCGGCACGGTTCTCTTCAACACGCATCTCAACGTGCTCCAGAGGGTAAGAACAGCGGCCGTTCTCGGTCAGAGAAGTATCGGTGTAGTCAGGTACACGCTTGTCGTTGTGAACTACGTTTTCAACGATGGCGCCAAACTTGATGGCATCCCAGATGACTGGCTCGTTCTTTTGAGACAGGTCGATGGTCTTGGCGTAGCAACCGCCTTCCATGTTGAATACGGCACCCTTGGCCCAACCGTGCTCGTCATCACCGATCAGGTAGCGCTCTGGGTCTGCAGACAGGGTGGTCTTACCAGTACCGGACAGACCGAAGAACAGACAAGTATCACCGTCTTTACCAACGTTGGCAGAACAGTGCATTGGCAGCACGTCTTTCTCAGGCAGCAGGAAGTTCTGTACAGAGAACATGGCCTTCTTCATTTCACCGGCGTACTTGATACCGGCCAGCAGTACTTTGCGCTGAGCAAAGTTAACGATAACAGTCGCTTCGGAGTTGGTGCCGTCACGCTCTGGCTCACACACAAAGTTGGCCGCGTGAAGGATTTTCCACTCTTCTTTGTTTTTCGGGTTGTAGTTTTCGGTGCGGATAAACATGTTGCGACCGAACAGGTTATGCCACGCGGTTTCTGTGGTCACTTTAACCGGCAGGTAGTGATCGGCGTCTTCGGCAACGTGCAGATGAGAGATAAAGTTATCTACTTCAGATAGGTGCTCTTCTACGCGGCTCCACAGAGCATCGAACTTGTCACCTGGGAAAGGACGGTTTACTGAACCCCAGTCGATGCTATCAGCCGTGGATGGCTCTTCAACAGTAAAGCGGTCAGCAGGAGAGCGGCCAGTGCGCTTGCCAGTTTCGGCAGCAAGGGCGCCGGTGTGAGTCAGGTAACCCTCACCGCGCTCAATGGCTTCTTGAATCAGTTCTGCGGAGCTAAGGTCTGTGTATACCTTGGGAGCCGTGTCATTTTGTGTCATGAGTGTGTAGTCCTGTCTACGTCATGGAAACCGCGTAGCGGTGAGGTCCACCGCTGCATATCCAGTCAAATATCCCGACGAACCTTGTGGATTCTCCGGGGGGTTACAATTTTGGGGGGCGCTATTATGTCAGAATTCCACCCGGAAGCGAACCCAATATGGCGCTTTTTTGATCAGTGCAAGGTCTGATTTGGTGCACCGAACAGGGTTTTCATATCCGCGGCGCCAAACGCGTAGGATTGATTGCAAAACTGACAATCAATTTTGATCATTTCTTGCTCTTGCAGCAGCCTTTCGACTTCCACCTGACCCAGGGAAATTAAGGCATTGGCGGATCGCTCGCGGGAGCAACCGCAGGCAAAATGCAATGCGGTTGGCTCAAACAGCCGAACCTCCTCTTCGTTAAAGAGACGATACAATACCGTGCTGTGTTCCAGCTCCAGTAGCTCTTCGGGCTTAACCGTGTCAGCCAGATGCACCGCGGTCTCCCAGCGTTCAGAGTTTTCCTCTTCGCTGGTAAGCTGGCGCGGCAACGCCTGCAACATCAAACCAGTGGTATTTTCTTCATCGGCAGCGAACCAGAAGCGAGTGGCCAATTGTTCAGATTGGGAGAAGTAATGCTCAAGACAGTGCGACAGCTTGTCGCTGTCCAGCGGCACGATCCCTTGATAGCGCTCACCTTTGTCCGGATCAATGGTGATGGCCAGCGTCGCGCTGCCCAACAACTGGCGCAGATCCTCACTGTCGAAGGCGTCTGCCGCAGCTTCCGGATTGACCCGGGCAATACCGCGCACCGAACTGTGGTGATTGCACTCGACCATAATCATGCTTACGGGGCCATCACCGCGAGCCTGTAAGCTGATAACGCCATCAAACTTCAAAGTACTGGACAAAAGACTCACTGCGGCAACAAATTCTCCCAATACCTTTTGCACCTGCGACGGCAGCCCCTGATTGCTCTGTACTATCTGCTGGTAGCTGGCGGATAGGGTAACGATCTCACCGCGAATATCAGTTTCTTCAAACAGGAAGCGGTGCATCAGGTCTTTGCTGCACATAAGTACTTACTCACATAGGAAATAATGGGGCGGATTCTAGCATGGCTGCGGTTCGTGGCTCTACTGAACATAGAGCCAGCAGCGAAGGCTGAATTCGGGAAGTCCTGCCTAAGATTGGGCTGTATGGAGTTTTTTTCAAGCCCCTGGACGAGGGCGCTTTAGCTTAAGCGCCGCTTGAACTATCCACCGTTTGAGTTAAGCACCGCTTGAACTAAGCACCGCTTTCACCTTCGAACTTTTTGCGGGCTTTGGCCAGCTGCTCCAACGCTTTGATAATGCGAGGCTCATCAATATAGTGCGCGCTTTCATTGATCAGCAATTCTTCGGCCTTGTCGTAATCGTCAAACGAGGCAAAGATCATGGCCGTTGAAATCAACTCATCCACATCGTCGCGATTGTCCTTGAACAGGTCTGCTTCCAGACCGTCCAGATCCAAGCCTTCGGCCGATGCCGACATATTTGATGGTACAGCCTCTGTTGCAGCCAGGAACTCGTCGTCCAGCTCCAGATCAAAGCTAATCTCGTCACCACCAATCGCTTCAGCCGTCAGGTCAGTGGTGACGGAAGTCTCTGCCGCACTGTCATCGTCGAGGCCTTCAGTATCCAGTTCCTCTGCCACCAGACCCGGCAGGCGCACACTGTTGAGGCCGTCCAGATCGGCATCCACCATCAGCGACTCGGGAACTTCGACCACCGCCTCACGATTGCTCATGCCGGTAAACAGGGCCTCGTCTTCGGGCAACAGATCCATGTCCTCTAAGGCTTCTTCAATCTCGCCCACATCCTCCAGCTCGGCTGGGTCGTCCAGTTCCAGAGGAATGATGTCTTCATCACCGAGATCGTCCGGGGTTTTGATCGGACCCAACTCGGCTACATCCGGGTCTTCCACCGCTGGTGGCACAACCGCCGTTTCGGGAACGGCGAGTGGCTGCACGTCGTTGTCACTGCGGCTCTTTTGACCGAGACGGAAAGACACCAGGGCGGCAATCAGCATCGCCATCAATGCCGAGAGGATGGTCAGTACCCAGAACCAGGTGCTGTAACTGCTGCTCTGTTGCACAACGGTGGTGGACGAGCTGCTTACTGTGGCTGGATCGGTCGCCGCATTATCGACCACCGGCACCGGGGGTTGGGCCGGAGCAGGCATCTCGATAGGAGCGGTGGCACGCTGCT
>JALUYN010000003.1 GCA_027012915.1 Cellvibrionaceae bacterium | reverse complement strand
GACCGCCTTCCAGGTGTGCGTTCAACTTGCGCAGACGCGCGTGGAACCACTTGGCGTAATCGGTTGCGGCATCACGCAGGCCGCGCTCAGCGGGTTCCTGAATGGCGTATCGAATAAATACTGTTTGCGGGAAGGTCAGAGTGGCATCGGAGTGGAACAACCAGTTGAGGTAATCCCCGTATTCCGGATGATCCGGAGTCAGGCCGAACTCGTGTTTCTGGTAGCGCTCCACCAGGTAAAGAGGAATACCAGACGATTCAGTCATGGTGGTTTCACCGTCCTCAAAGTAGGGAATGGTGCCCAGAGCGTTTACATCCAGATATTCTTTTTTAAATACGCGAGGAGGAAATGGCAACACTTCCAGCTCGTAGTCAAAACCCATTTCTTCCAGTGCCCACAGCGCGCGTAGTGAGCGGGCGTTATGGCAGTGCCACAGTTTCATTGTCATTGTTTTTGTCCGTTATGGTTTGATGTACTTATCAGTTAATTTTTTGAACTAATGTCGTTTTCGCTATAGAACTAATACCGTTCCCGCTTTAGTACTAACGTCATTCCCGCGACTCGTCAGAGCAGCGGGGGTGACGGTGCCGCCGTCACTAGGCCCTGAGTGTTAGAAACCGTACTGACGCGATGCCAGGTCGCGCATGATTTCTTCCGAACCACCACCAATCGCATTGACGCGTACTTCGCGGTAGATGCGCTCTACACGATTGCCGCGAATATAGGAGATACCTCCCAGGATTTGCATCGCTTCACGAGCACAGAACTCCAAGGTCTGGCTGGCCTGCACCTTGAGCATGGCGATATCGCCGGCGTTGGGCTTGCCGTCCATCAGTTGTTTGGTGCACACCTGAATATAGGCCTGGGTGGCGTTGATGCGCTGTTTCATATCGGCAATTTTGTGTCGAATCACCTGGTGCTGTGAGAGGTTCTTACCAAAAGTTTTTCTCTCATGCGCCCAATTAACGGCCTCTTCCAGGCAAACACGGGCAAAGGCTTCCATGGAAACGATTAACTGCATACGCTCCAGATTGAAGTTGCTCATGATCGCCTTAAAACCTTCGTTTTCTTTACCCACCAAATTACCTGCGGGCACGCGCACATTGTCGAAGTAAAGAGTGGCGGTATCGGAAGCCCACCAGCCTTGCTTCTTGTCCAGTGCGGTGCGTGACACACCTTCTGCATTGAGGGGAATTAGCAACAGTGAGATACCGCCCACACCTGGTCCACCGGTGCGAACCGCAGTAGACGCCCAACTGGAGGTCATACCGCCAGTGATAAAGGTTTTGGAACCGTTAACGATATAGTGGTCGCCATCGCGCACAGCGGTGGTAGTAATGGAGGCCACATCAGATCCGGCACCGGGTTCCGTAACGCCCAGAGAGATGCGCTTTTCACCGCTCAGTACAGCTGGGCCTACTTCCTGTTTGATTTCTTCACAAGCCAGTTTCAGTACCGTTGGCAGGCTAATGCCATGCACCATGAGTGCCGTTGAGACACCACCAGCCCCCAGACGGGCCAGCTCTTCGTAAACGATATTGCCGTGCCATACATCCAGACCTTCGGTCAGACCGCCATAGGCTTCGGGGTAACCCACGGCAAACATGCCCACTTCCGCAGCCTTGGGGAAAATCTCATCGGGAACCTTGTGATCCTCTTCCCACTGATCGGCGTAGGGCATCAGTTCGGTATCGATAAACTTACGCAGCTGGTCGCGCCAGGCTTCGTGATCTTCCGTCAAATAGGGGTTGGATAAACGTGCTCCATCAAAATCCAGGGACATACTGACCTCATCAATTGTATTTTCACCAATAGGATCAGTTTAACTGCGGATCATCAGGATGCTTGGGAATCGGTGCCAACTACTTAAGAATCGGTGCCAACTGGGCAAGAATCGGTGCCAACTCGGTGAGTCCTGGTGTCAGTATCTGTATCCAGGCTCACGCCACTGCCAAAAGAACTCGGTTGCGCCCCGCGCCCTTGGCCTTATAGAGCGCCTTATCGGCTATCTCAAACAGCTGTTGAGCAGTCTCACCCCGGTGCTGGACGGCCACTCCGGCGCTGAGACTGCAATTCACCACCTGCCCGCCGGGCACTTCGATTTCCAGTTGCTGGAAGGACTCCCGAATACGCTCCATAACCGCCACAGCCTGTTCCTGCTGACGTACGCTCATCAGTAATACAAACTCTTCGCCACCAGCCCGAAACGCGTAATCCTCATGACGGATATGCTGCTCAATAGTTTTCCCAAGCATCTTTAAAACCCGATCACCGATCTGGTGACCGTAGTTGTCGTTAAAGGATTTGAAGTGATCGATATCGATAATGACATAGGCCCATTTAAAGCCCGGCACCTGCGGTGTCTTTTCGAGAAGTTCTGGCCCCAGATTGTGCAGATGTCGCTGGTTGTACAAGCCGGTCAAGCCATCGGTGATACTCAGCGCTTCCAAACGCGATGCCTCAGACTGAATACCTTTGATACGCAGCCCCAGCGCGTAAGACATCAAGATCATCTCAATAGCCATGGACGATAAAACGTTATAACCCACCGGAAATTGCACACCATACAGAACCGGGCGATACCCAACCGCCAGCAACACGATGCCCGTACCCAAAAAGCCCCAGGCCAACATAAACGGCAACGCAAACCGGAACCCCTTGCGCACCAGAATAATCGTGGGAATAACAATTGCCGCCGCGGACAACCCGGACAGCACAAATTGACTGCGGTGTAACAGCGTATAGATGCTGCTGTCCAGCTCTCCCAGGGTCGCCAGGCCAATAAACAGGTTGGCCAAAGCCACAAGCAAAATTGCCGCACCCTGCCACTGGTTTTGATAACGCAACCGCAGAAAGCTAATGGTGAACAGGGAGCCCGCCAGATTTGCAATTCCCGTCGTAAAATTGGGGCTCAGGGCATGGTAGAAATCGTTGCCAAATTGGCGATCGAGAAAGAAGAAAAAGCCGGAAATCTGCATCTGCCAAATCAGCATGGTCAGCGCGTACACCACATACAGCAGGTACACTTTATCTCGTACAAAGAAGTAGAGAATCAGGTTGTAGATACCGAGCCCGAGCACCACCCCAAAAGCCAGACAAAAGAATGCAATGCGAATGGTGGATTCCCACGACGCCGCAGACCGGGACTGAAGCAATAGGCGGGCATTGAGCGGCAGTTTGCCGTCCACTTCTACAAAAAATGGCCGCGACTCATCAAACGACTGATCTATAAGAAAGCTCGATATGGGGGTCCCCATAGCCGGCTGATCGAAGTTGTGCAGCGAATCCTGTAATCGCTGATATCCTGGCTGGCCATCGATAAATACGGGTACATGGAGCACTAGACGGGTGAGATGCATCACGTCCTGCGTCGATATCACCCACTCACGGCCACGCAGTGCGTCATCGGACAATTGCAGTTGGAATCCGAACCACTCCGGCATTGCGTTCAAGCTGGTAATCAGAGTATCGCCAGTGACGGGTTTGAATAGGCCTTCGCGCCACAGCCGCTCAGCGTCGACGACGGAAACCGCAGCATCAGGGCCTTGCAGGTGAAATATATGGCGGGTCAAATCCTCTGACTGTGTCTCTGCGGTAATCTCGAAGCCTGACACAGCGCCACTCATGAGTAGCAACCACAGACAACAAAACCAGCGAGCGGAGATCCCTCCCATGACGCAATCCTTGCATATTCCCCCAATTGGGAACCTAAGATAACGCCAGTGGCGGATAATCACCACCGGGGAAAGCATGATTTGATGAAAAACCGGGCATTGGCCTGAAATCAGCCGCCAACCACGCGATTGCGCCCCTGCTCCTTAGCCAAATACAAACTGTCATCGGCCAGTTTCAGAAACGTGTCCACATCTTCTCCAGTCTTCGGCACCTTGCTTACCAGCCCCACAGAAACGGTCAGACATGATGCAATCAAGCTGGCCTCGTGAGGAATTTGTAGCGCCTCAATCGTCGCGCGAATACGTTCAGCAAACTCCTGTGCCAGCGCCGTCTCCGCGTCCTCGATCACCACGCAGAATTCTTCGCCTCCAATGCGGAAACAGTAGTCACCAGGACGCCGACACAACCCCTTAAGACAGTTGGCAACAGCTTTCAGGGCCTTGTCTCCGATGATGTGTCCATAGTGATCGTTGAGTTTCTTGAAGTAATCGATATCAAGCAGCATCAAGCTCAGATTAACGCCGGCCCGCGAACAGCGCCGCAGCTCATGCTCCAACAGCTCATCAAAGTGGCGGCGATTGAACAGTCCGGTGAGCGGATCGGTAATCGAGAGCTTTTCCAGCTTCTGATTAAGCTTGCGCAGTTGGAACTCCATCTTCTGTCGCTGCACTCGCTCGCGCATCAAATCCAGCGTCCTCGAAGAGAGATTGTCGTACATGGACAGCAGTGCGTCGGCCAGAATATCCACGGAATCAGCCATCTTCTGCTCCGCTTTCTGCTTGGCTTCATCGAGGGATACGCCCTCGTGATATGCCTCAAGAGTCAGCGCCATGCGCCTGTCTTCATCCACAATGTGGAAGGCCAGCCAACGGATCAGGAACTTCACAATGTCTTCCACCGCCTCGTGCAGTGGGCGCTGCAGATCCCGCTCTTTCATCTCCAATACAGAGGGAATAAAGGAATCGTGGGTTTTGCGATGCTCTTTAAACCAGTCATCGTCCTCGCCAAAAACCTCTCCCCACACCTTTTCTTCGGTTTCAAAGTGGTGCCGGGCGTAGTTTGCCAAGTCATCGAAGACCAGCAGAATCTGCTTGCGATCATTGTCCGCTATGGTACTAGCCAGTTTGTTAAGTAACTCAACCAGCCCCTTGTGTTGTTGGTCGACAATGGTGATTCCGGTTTCGAAGTTGCTGTTCCAGGGAAATACGTCAATGATATTCAGGTCGGTATCCAAATTTTCCACCTCGGCAAACACATATAAAACCACATAAAAAGTACGGCTTAGATCCC
>JALUYN010000002.1 GCA_027012915.1 Cellvibrionaceae bacterium | reverse complement strand
TACTGTTGCTTCTCCCGCTGTTTTTTCTCGTGTTCTTCGATGCGAATACTGCGCTGCAGTTCAGATAACAAGGCCTTACGGGATCTCAAAGGGCTCAGCGCTAAAGCGATCAGGCAGCCAAGGCCAATGGCATAACACGCCCAAACATAGGGCCCATGGCCAGCCATAGCCACAAACTCGGCGAAGTTGGCAAATTGAAATTTCAGTTCCATTACCCAACCCCCTGCTCGGTTGCCATAGCTTTCACCCACTTGGTTTTCTTCTCACGCCGCAGAATTTCAGTACGAGTACGCTGAATCAGAACCAGCGCATAAAAGCAGTAAAAGCCCGCAATCATGATTAACAACGGGTAGAGCATTGACCAATGGATAGTGGACTCCGAAGTCAACTTGAGCGTCGCAGGCTGATGCAATGTGTACCACCAATCCACAGACTTGTAGATGATCGGAATATTTACTGTGCCAACAAGAGAAAGAACCGCACTGGCCTTGTTAGCTGTATCCTGATGCTGGTAAGCCTCCTGAAGCGCGATCACACCGAGATAGAGAAAGAACAAGACCAACATCGAGGTAATACGGGCGTCCCACACCCACCAGGTTCCCCAAGTGGGCTTGCCCCATACAGCACCGGTCACCAGCGCCAGAAAAGTCAGGGTGGCACCGATGGGCGCCGCGGATTTCATAACCATGTCCGCCAGTTTCATTTTCCAGATCAGACCGATGGCACCACTGATGGCCATGATGTAGTAACCCGCCAGCGCCAAAAAGGATGCGGGGACATGGAGATAGATAATGCGGTAGCTGTTGCCCTGCTTAAAGTCCGCCGGGGAGAATGCCAGCCCCCAAATACTGCCCACCAACAGCAACGCAATACTGATCGCCGTCAGCCAGGGGATCCAGGCGTTTGTTTTCTCGTAAAACCATTTGGGCGAACCCAGGCGGTGAAACCATTGCCAATTCACGTATGCGTTTCCTTTAACCGTTTATCCATTGATGCTGATGCGCAGAGCACCCACAACCGCCAGTGGCGCCAATATCAAAGCCATTGCCAGGAATGCCCCTAACACAGCAAGTTGCCCTGCGATGGGGAAACCCTCGATAGCGCTGCTGACCGCGCTGGTACCGAAAATCAATATCGGCACGTAGAGCGGCATAATAATCAGCGACAGCAGCAACCCACCTTTGCGCAGAGCCACCGTCAGCGCGGCACCAATCGCACCAATCAAGCTCAGGGATACAGTGCCCAAGAGCAAAGACACCCACAAAGGCAAAAATCCCTCCGCAGGCAAATTAAGCATTACTCCAAGTAACGGCGCCATCAGCGTCAGCGGCAATCCCGACACCATCCAGTGCACACATATCTTGGCCAGCACTTGGAAATACAGAGGTTGCGGCGTAATCAGCATCTGCTCCAATGAACCGTCTTCGTAGTCACCTCGGAACAAACCGTCCAGGGACAACAGGGTTGCCAACAGCGCCACCACCCAGATCATACCGGGCGCCAGCAAAGCCAGCAGAGACGGCTCTGGGCTGATACCCAGGGGCACCATGGTTATCACCATCAAGAAGAACATCAGCGGATTGGCCATCTCGCCACGATGGCGAAAGGCGACAACAGAGTCCCGTCTAAAGGTAGCCACGAAACCAAGCCCCACCTCTGGTACGGGCGTGACTTCGCCACGGGTCACCTTTTCTTTCTGCTCATCCAGGTTTTGCGGGGATAACTCAGTCACTGGCTACCTCCCGGTTATCCAACAGATTGACATGCCGAACGCCATCGATACTGAGTGGTTGATGGGTGGTTAACACCACAGCGCCCCCACCAGAGGCGTGCTCTTGCATCAGGCGCTGCAGATTGTCTACGCCTTGAACATCAATCGCCGTAAACGGCTCGTCGAGAACCCAAAGACATGCAGGTGTTAAAAACAGCCGTGCCAATGCCACGCGTCGCATCTGCCCTGCTGACAGGTGGTAGCAAGGTGTATCCTCGTAGCCAAACAGGCCAACTTCTTCCAGCGCCTTCTCTACGGACAGGCGCTGGTGACCATTGTTCATTCCCGCATACCAGGCGAGGTTTTCACGGGGAGACAGTGCTTTTTTAACACCAGGCAAGTGCCCCACGTAAAGCAGCTGATTAAGATAGTCGAGACGGGCCTTAGCCAGAGGTTGCCCTTTCCAAAACAACTCACCGGAGTAGTCGCCCGATGTCGTCGTCAGTGTGCGCAGCAGTGTGGTCTTGCCAGACCCATTAGGGCCCTCGATTTGTACGATATCCCCCGCTTGGACTTCCAGATTGAGATCACAGAACAATACGCGTTCGTCTCGCTCACAGCTGAGGTTGCGTAATTCCAATAGTGTCTGACTCAAAAGGTGTCCTGCCCAAGGTGATTGCCACGCAGAGCTACGATTGTGCTCAACTCGGCCGCTATAATACGGTGTAATATCAGACGCACTTGGCGTCAGATCAAAAAATTGCGGAGATTATAGCGCCTCCGCGGCCAAATTTAATCGGTATTTAGACATTTATGACAATTGACCCCTCCGCGCCACTGGGAACGGCACTGCAATCCCTAAAAGCCCAACAGCAGACCAGTGTTGAAAGCTTGGCTCGCGTGCTGAACCTTAAAGTAGGGGAAACCGTGAGCGGATCGGTAATTCAGGCGAGCCAGACCACCCCGGAGACCCGCCAAACATTGCTGCAAGCCTATTTACAGCAGCAATCCAAAGCACCAACGACTGGAGCGCGCGCCAACAATCCAGCGATATCGGAGCAAGTGGCGCTGCTGCAATCCGCGAAACTACAGTTAGTCAAACTACAGGTTGGGCCACAACAACTGCTGACATTTACCGAGATTCCCGTTAAACCCCAGCAGCAAGTGCAGCTGCAATTGAACGCCAACAATGCCCTTACTTTGATCAGGGCCACATCAGAAAATGGCAACGCCAATGTTGCGCCAAGGACAGGATCAGCCGATGCCCGTCCTATTTTGAAACAGGCATTGCGCAGTGTGCTTCCCAATCACGCCCCTATCCACAATCTGGAGCAAGGGCGCCAGTTGTCCGACTCCCTGCAGGCAAGCCTTCTGTTAAACCAGTTGACTCAAAAGCTGGGCAGCTATTCCGCGCAAACTCTGGTGTCTAAAACTCTGCAGGACGCATTAAAAACCGTCGCTATACACCTGCGCACACCTGAACAGTTGTCACAACCTCGCACGTTAAAACAAGCCTTGCAAAACAGCGGCGTACAACTTGAGGCACGCCTGAAACAACTGGGTCAAACCCCAGCACCGACCAGTAAATCCGCAAGCGCAGCCATGCCAACAACTACGGCTACTTCAGGGCGCCCCGTGACGGCTGCAAATCCCTCCTTACCCGTCCAGGATATAAAAGCGGCGCTATTGCAATTACTGCAACGCACCCAAGGGGATGGTCGAGGCTCTCAAGCGACCACTCAAAGCCCCTCCCCTAATCCACTGAATCCAGCTTCACAGGCTCAGGCAAATACGCTGATCACCCTTCTGAAAACGCTATTACAAGGCGCACCACAGTTGACCCAGGTAAAGCAGGAAATTCCTCGAGAGGCACTGATTCAGCAACTGCAGCAACTGGTACAACAGGCCCTGAACAAGATTCAATATCAGCAACTGCAAAGCCTCAGTAGACGCCTTCAGGGCGCGCAGGATGGCGCCGCAATGAGCGGCAGCCACTGGCAGATTGAAATGCCACTGCGCTATGGCAACGAAGTCTATCCCCTGCATCTTCAATTCGAAGAGCAATGGGTACACCGCAAAGAAGAACAGGAAAAATCGAACAGTAAGTCTGAGGAAGAGCCGAGCAAACAGCGCAAGTGGATTGTACGCCTCAGTTTCGAACTGCCCGATGCCGGCTTTTTTCACGCGCATCTGCACATCATTAACGAGGCGATCAATGCCAGTCTGTGGGCGGAAAACCCGGTGACACTGAAGAAAGCCCAATCGCAATTAACGACCCTGCAACAACGCCTGAGCAAAGCGGGAGTAGAGGTCAAATCCCTGGATTGCTTTCCGGGCAAACCCAATCAACAAGACAATCGCCTGAGTTATTCTCTGGTGGACATCAAGACTTGAGCGCGACCATGCAAACTCCACACGACCTCAACGATCTATCAGACGAGCAACTGCGCAAAGCAGTCGCGCTATTTTATGACGGTGACAATGCCCCCATTGTGACCGCCAAAGGCATCGGTGAAGAAGCGCAAAAGATCATCGATATTGCCCACCAACACGAAGTCCCCCTGACGGACAATGCACAATTGGTGGACTTGCTGGTAACTCTGGAACTGGGCGACGAAATTCCCGAAGCGCTCTACATCGCCATTGCACACATCATTGCGTTTGCCTACGAACTGCAGGGCAAGGTTCCGGAAGGCTTTGAATGGCCCGACGACAGCGTATAATTGCGCCGCGTTCAAATTGACAGGTAATCCTCGGATAGCACATGAGCAATTCACTCAAGATTGGCTTTGTTGGCATGGGGCTAATGGGCATCCCCATGACCCTGAGACTGCTTCAGGCAGGTTTCGACACCGGTGTCTGGAATCGAGATCCGCAAAAGACCCAGATTCCACAGCAAGCCGGAGCCACGGTATATGAGAGCCTGCGACAGCTGGCCGAATCCGTGGACATCATCATGCTGTGCGTGACTGATACTCAAGCCGTCGAAACTGTTGTGTATGGCCCAGAGGGACTGGCCAGGCACATGAGTCGCGGACAAACCCTGGTGGACTTTTCCAGTATTTCTCCCGACGCGACCAAATCCTTCGCTGAGCGGCTTCTAGCTGAACAGCAGTGCCAATGGATTGATGCACCGGTATCAGGAGGAGTAGCCGGTGCAGAGAACGGCACTCTGGTGGTTATGGCAGGTGGTGATGATAGTACCCTGGATCGAATCCGCCCCACCCTCGCCCCGCTGTGCCAGCGAATCACTCATATGGGCCCCTCTGGCAGT
>JALUYN010000001.1 GCA_027012915.1 Cellvibrionaceae bacterium | reverse complement strand
GACTCCCGGGGTAAGCAGCACGCTTTTACCGGGCCAGCATTCCCCCGCGTTGTGGGCGACAGGGATGACATTGGCGTTATTCTTTTGAGCCAACAGTGCACCACTGTTGCTGAATTCCGTTGGTTGGCCCGGGTGGATACGCGTCCCCTCCGGGTAGATCACCACCCAGCGCCCCTGGCTGAGCCGTTCCCCACCTTGTTTCACCACCTGCTTCAGGGCGTTGCGCTTGGCGCTGCGGTCGATGGCGACGGGCTCCAGTGCTTTCAGTACCCAGCCGAATACAGGAATCGACAGCAGTTCCCCTTTAAGAACAGTGGATTGCGGGGCAAACAATACTTGCAGGAAGTAGGTTTCCCAGCTGCTCTGATGCTTACTCATCACCACACAGGGAGTATCGGGAATATTGTCCAGGCCTTTTACTTCATAGCGCACGCCGCATAGCAGTCGAGCCATGGTTACCGTGCCCTTGCTCCACAAGCGCGCCAGTTGATAGCGGAAATTAAAGGGAAGGATCAGGCCGATAAGCAGAATAAAAGTGCCGTAGATGGCGGTGAAAATCACCAGAAAGCTATAGAACAGTGCGCTGCGGATATAGGTGCCCAGGGTGATTTTGTTCTGGCGCAGGCTTTGGCCTGTGTTGGCGTTTTCCTGGGTGGCAGACAATCCAGCTCTCCTTTATGGCGTGCGGTGCAATTTGTGACTATAGGGTTTCGAGAAGTAGAGTTTCAAGAAGCACGACGTTATACGCTGTTCGGGATTGACTGGCAAGTCAGTGGCCGGTAAGTGATTGATATTGAAGCCTGATTGGCGGGTGAGGATAGTCTTTGGGAACCCTGGGGCCTAGTATCGACAGGCCCTAGCCAATGATATCCCGCGCTGAGTCGCAAGTGATTCTCAGGGCTTCCTCCTCGGACAGGCCAAAGCCGCACAGTGTCAGGGTTAATACCTTGTGAGTTAAATCGATGGCTTGATTTGCATCGAGCTTCTCTTCAATAACCCTAAGCATGGTGGCTGAAGTTACTCCGACCAGCTGCACAACCCCCGCTTCGGCGCACAGGGGAGAAAAACGTCCCGCCTCAATTCCTTGTAAAACATCCTCTTGTACGTCCTGGTTCAGCGGGTTTGTCGAGGTTGCCATGGCGTGATCGCGCAACAGAATCGTAGCCCGCTGTGGCTCGTCGATAGCCAGTTTTACGTGATGGCTGATGCCCCTGGAAATTCTGTAGGCCGGGTCCGTCACATTGCGGTTGCCATCCCGAACTCTTGCCTCAACTTCTTCGCGGATGGCTCGGGAGATACTCGCGGCCAGTGCCTCTTTGTCGGGAAAGTGATTGTAGAAGCTGCCCTTTGCGACACCGGCAACCTCTACGATGTTGTTGATGGTTATGGCATCGATGGAGTACTGCCCCAGCAGTTCGATACAAGCTTCAACTAACGCGTTCCTGATTTTCAGGCTGTGCGCCTCTCGTGCACTCATTGCCTTTGCCATGTTCTATCCCCGGTACTTCGATATGCGAGCCATTCTAACAGTGGCGGTCAGCTTGTCCATTTTAATGACTTTATAATGACTTAGTTGGGTTTATAATCTATTTAAGTGACCAAAAAGTCATTGAAATTAAAAATAATGGTGATATTGTGACTTAAAGGTTTATTTTTATGGGGGCTTTTTTATGAATGAGAGGCGTTGTTTGCTATGAGAGAAGTGTTAGATCGGATTGTGTATCCCGGCTCGGATCAGTACTCCGCTGCTGAACTGGAGGCACCGGGTACCCAGCCACTGCAACTGCATGGGGAACCGTTGGTTCGAGCTGTGGATACGGCCTATATCATGTTCCAAGTGACTGATTTGGAGCGGCAACAAGAATTTCTGCAGGACTTTGGCATGGTGTCAGTTAAGTCCTCGAAGGATTCTCTGTACATGCGTGGTTACGGTACGGCCCCGTATATCTATGAAGCGTCTAAAGGAGAAAGTGCGCGGTTTCTCGGAGCGGGTTTTCTTGTGAGCTCCATTGAAGAGCTCGAACAAGTATCCAAAGAGCTCAATATCCCGATCGAAGCCATTGCCGGGCCCGGCGGTGGTATGCGGGTGCGTCTCAACGATCCAGATGGTTTTTGGGTGGATCTGGTGTGTGAGCGTGAATCCGTAGAACCGTTGCAGACCCGCCGAGAGGCTCTGCCACAGAACCTGCCCGATCAAAAGAGACGCATCAATCAGGGGCAGCGCACGCCGCTGGCCCCAAGTGCCATCGAACGATTTGGGCACTACGTGCTGATGGTTTCGGATTTCGAAACCTCCTGGCGTTGGTATCGCAAGCACTTGGGGGTATTGCCCACGGACGTTTTATGCACTGCGAAGGGCACCCCAGTGCTCACTTTCAGTCGTTTGGATAAAGGCGATAGCCCGGCAGATCACCACACCGTTGTTCTGGCCAGTGGTCCTAAGCCCGGCTATATGCACAGCGCCTACGAAACTCTCGATCAGGACGCCATCGGTCAGGGGCATCAGTTTCTGAAGCTTAAAGGCTGGCGTCATTTCTGGGGCATGGGACGTCATATTCTCGGCAGTCAGATATTCGATTACTGGCACGACCCCCACGGATTTGAAGTGGAGCACTACGCCGACGGCGACGTCTTTGATCGCTCATATCCCACCCAGTATCACCTGTTTGATCGCGGTGGCTTGTGGGCCTGGGGCAATGATGTGCCTGCGGCGATGAAACCCAAGCCAACCTTAAAGATCTTGACCGCACTGATATGGGGTGGGGCTAAAACGCGAAAACTGTTGACCGAACTGGCCAGTGCTGCAGCGCGAGCGCCAAGGCCATGGCTTAAGTAGCGAACACTAAAAAAATCTGCGCGGAAAACAGAGCGCCGAGTGTCAGAAATTGAGAGATGAGGAAAACAACGTGGGTATTTCAATTGTAAATTACACAGTATCAGGTGATGAGGACAATCGCTGGGGCGTTTTGAAAGATCAGAAGATCTGGCCTCTTGCAGGGGATTATGCAAGCCATCGAGAGGTGATGACCCGCTACTTTTCGAGTCGCCAAGCATTTGAAGAGGCGATCGGCGATTCCCCCATAGAAACGGAGAATGTCACTTTTAATTCGCCTGTGTCGGCGGATGTTCAGCTGTTTTGTCAGGGGCTCAACTACGCCGATCATCGAGAGGAATCCGGGCGCTCCGCTCATGACTCGGGGGAGAGCCTTATTTTTATGAAAGCGGCCTCCAGTATCTGCGCGCCGAATGAGACTATTGTGCGCCCGAAGGGCTGCCAGCTGCTGGATTACGAAATTGAATTGGCTCTGGTGTTGAAGCAGGAAATTCAACAAGAGACGCAGATACTGGAGGCAGACTTGCCCGGTTACATAGGTGGTTTGGTGCTCTGCAATGACGTATCCGCGCGCGACTCGATGTTCGGAGCCTCCATGTTGCAGTGGTTCAAAGGAAAAAGTTATCGCACATTCTGCCCCATGGGGCCGGTCTTGTATTTACTGGACCCTGAGGATTTTCGTCATCTCTACAATCTTCAGCTAACACTCGAAATGAATGGCGAGATCAAACAATCGGCTTCGACGGGAGCTTTGATTCATCGCCCGGCAGAAACCCTCACAGAGATCTCTACCTACGCGAATATGTCGACAGGGGACTGCCTGCTGACCGGCACCCCCGGCGGTGTTCTGGCGCAGTCCAGCATCAAGGTCGGTATGTCTATCTTGCTCAACTTCACCAACGATCAGAAGCGCCGCAGAAAGTTCACCCAGGCACAGCTTGCGCAAACGCGATTTTTGGAGCCTGGTGACGAGTTGGATCTGTCCATTGCCACCCCCTGTGGCGCTATTGACCTGGGCAGACAGCGAAATGGTATTCGCGATGCCTAGCAATACCGAATCGCTCTAGCTCTGTTTTCTGCTTGGTAGCCCGTGCGTTGTAGCTGTCGGCGGAAAACTCGAATTTCCTTTGTGAAACTATCGTCAGCACCGATCTGAGATCTGGGTGTAGCGATACCCTATTGGATATAGAAATATGAAAACACTGAAAACCTCTGTTGTAATTTGCGGTGCAGGTCCTGCGGGTCTCACATTAGCCCATCTGTTGGGACAACAAGACATCGACGTGGTATTGATTGAGAAACTTGATTCCACCATGAGTGAACCTCGCGCTATTGCCATTGATGGCGAATCTTTGCGAACACTACAGCACATCGGCCTGCTTGATAGTTTCAAAGATGAGTTGCTATCCGGTATCAAAGCCAAGTACACCAACGGCGACGGTATTGAGTTGTTTGAAATGGGCGAACGAGATACAAAGCCCTACGGCCACCCAACGGTAAATTCTTTCGACCAACCGACGTTGGATCGCTATCTGGCCGACGCGCTGGAACGAAGACACTCGGTAACGGTCTTGTGGAGCACCAGACTGGATCGCTTCGAACAAGATGGCGATGGCATCACAGCTTATTGTCATGGAGGTGACAATGAAGAGCTGGTGATATCCGCTGATTATCTGGTGGGGTGTGACGGTGGACGCTCCTTGGTGCGTTCTCAGCTGGGTATTCAGATGAGCGGCGAAAGTAATCCGTTGCCCTGGTTGGTGATCGACACGATTGATCCACACCTTGAAAATACCATGGACTGTCAGTTCTTTTGCGATCCTCGGCGTCCGGGCATGACCATCAAAAAACGTCACGGTGAGCGACGCTGGGAATGGATGTTGATGCCAGGAGAGGATCGCGAGTATCTGCTTGACGATGCCAACATCAAGAATCTCATCAGTCCTTACACCGATGTGGAGAGCGTGAATATCTATCGTAAACGGGTTTACGATTTTCACGCGATTATTGCCGAGCGCTGGCAGGAAGGGCGTGTATTTATCGCCGGAGACGCGGCACATATGACACCGCCGTTCGCGGGACAAGGTCTTAACAGTGGCTTTCGCGACGTCACCAATATTTTTTGGAAATTGGCCGCCGTAGTTAAAGGCAAG